>CATPAM010000383.1 GCA_955651735.1 Candidatus Acidiferrales bacterium
GCGTGTGGCCGATGGCCAGATTGCCGGGAAGCTCGGCCAGCACCGCCGGCGTAAATATTTCCTCGACTTCGCCCATCGCCCGGTGCAGGTGCAGTTCGGTTCCGTCGCTGGAGACGATTCCAGCCGATTCCTGACCGCGATGCTGCAGCGCGTAGAGGCCGAGGTACGTCAGCTTCGACGCCTCTTCATGCCCAAACACGCCGAATACACCACATTCGTCGTGAAAACGGTCGTCGGCGTAAGCAAGTTTTTGCGTCATTTCTGGTGTTGACGAAGGCGATCAATGAGCCTTGAGTACGCGCTCGAACGAATGGGCCCAGGCGTCGTGCAACTTGGCGACGGAACTCTCGATCACCGCGCTCCCCTTATATTGGATGCGGAAAGCATCGCCGCGGATGACCTGGCCAACCTGCTGCGCCGCCACTCCACATTGTCTCGCAGTATCGAGAACACGGGCAAGCGAAGTTGCAGCGACGGATACAATGGCGCGCGCGCCACCTTCGCCAAAGAGCAAATATTCGGCGGGCGACGTTTCTTCGAGTCTGATATTGGCGCCAAGTTGGGGCCCAGCATGCTGCTCCCCTACAAGTGCGGCGAAGCAGGATTCGGCCAATGTAACCGCGATGCCTCCGTCGCTAACGTCGTGCGCGGAACGCACCGCGCCGCTGGTTGCCAGGGACACCAGGCATTCTTGCAGGCGCTTTTCGGCCGCCAGGTTGATAGCCGGCGGCTCGCCGGCCGCGATGCCGGCAATGGTCTTGGAATATTCACTGGATGAAAACTCCTGCGCCCGCGCCGGCGTGGCCCGCTCCGCTGCGTGAGACGCGTCGAGCAAAATAATCACCTCCCCTTCTTCGCGAAAACCGATCTTCAGCACGCGCGAAGCGTCTTCCAGAATGCCGAGCACGCCAATGACCGGCGTCGGATAAATCGACTTGCCCAGCGTCTCGTTGTAGAAGCTGACGTTTCCGCCGGTAATCGGCGTGCCCAGTTCATTACATGCGACGCTCAGGCCGTCAATCACTTCGCTGAATTGCCACATCACTTCCGGTTTTTCCGGGCTGCCGAAGTTGAGGCAGTTGGTCGCCGCCATGGGACGCGCGCCGCTCGCCGCGACATTGCGAGCCGCCTCTGCCACCGCATGCATTGTTCCCAGGCGCGGATTCAACTGGCACCAGCGACCGTTTCCGTCCGTGGAAAGCGCGAGGGCGCGCTTGACGATGCCGGTCTCGGGATCCTTAATGCGAATGACGGCGGCATCGCTCGCACCGGGTCCGGCGAGCGTGTTGGTGCGTACCGATGTGTCGTATTGCTCGGTGATCCAGCGCTTCGATGCAATCGCGGGCGAACCCAGCAGTTTCACGAAATTCGCAGTGAGATTGGTGCCTTCGGCGGAAAACGAAAACCAGTCCGCCGGCGTTTCATTCCTCAGCGGCGGCTGCGCAATCGGCCGACGGTACACCGGTCCCTCCTCGGCCAGTGGATGCGCCGGAATTTCTGCCGCCAACTTTCCGCGGTCTTTCACGCGCAGGAGCTCGCCGTCGGTCACTTCTCCGATAACCACGGCGTCAAGTCCCCACTTCGTGAACACGTCAAGAACTTCGCACTCGCGGCCTTTCTCGGCAACCAGCAGCATGCGCTCTTGCGATTCGCTGAGCATGATTTCGTACGGAGTCATTCCCGTTTCGCGCTGAGGAACACGCGCGAGGTCGATTTCAATACCCAAGCCGCCGCGCGAAGCCATCTCCGTCGTCGAGCAGGTCAGCCCGGCGGCGCCCATGTCCTGAATCGCGACCACGGCGCCCGTCTGCATCGCCTCGAGGCAAGCTTCGAGCAGCAACTTCTCCATGAAGGGATCGCCAACCTGCACGTTGGGCCGCTTCTGCTTCGATTCTTCGGTGAATTCAGCGGAGGCCAGCAGCGAAGCGCCGTGAATGCCATCGCGCCCCGTTTTCGCGCCAACGTAGATCACGGGATTGCCGGTCCCGCGCGCCTTGGCGAAAAACAAATCTTCCTTCCTGGCGATTCCCAGCGCCAGCGCATTCACCAGCGGATTTTGCGAATAGCAAGGCTCGAAGCCCACTTCGCCGCCAACGGTGGGCACGCCAAAACAATTTCCGTAGTTCGCGATCCCGCGAATCACGCCGTCGACAATGCGCCGATTCTTTGCGGCTTCCTCTTCGCTGACGCCCTTGCCGGCGATAATCGGTCCAAATCGCAACGAATCGAGCACGGCTACCGGCCGCGCGCCCATGGTGAAAATATCCCGCAATATGCCGCCCACGCCGGTAGTCGCGCCTTGAAACGGCTCCACATAACTCGGATGATTGTGCGATTCGATTTTGAACGCGGCAACCAGCCCGTCGCCGATGTCCACGACCCCGGCGTTCTCGCCCGGCCCTTGCACCACCAGCTTGCCGCGCGTGGGTAGCCGCTTCAGATGCACTTTACTCGATTTGTACGAGCAGTGCTCGCTCCACATCACGGAGAAAATCCCCAGCTCCGTGATGTTCGGCTCGCGACCCAGGATCTGCTGCACCCGCGCGTATTCTTCCGCGGTAAGGCCGTGCTCGGCGGCAATTTCCGGCGTGACTCTGATTTCAGTTTGTGCGGTCGCCATTTCCCAGCTCATCTCTCAATTGAAAGGACAGTGCCACAAGAAACGACAGGGGCACATATTTCGTGTCTCTGTAAACAAAATCAACAATTCTTGTCAGCTTCAAGCGGTAGCCTTTGCCGCGCCGACCAGCGCTTCGACCATGGAGCGGAAAATCACTAACCCATCGGCCGAGTCCAGCGCGCACTCCACGGCGCGCTCCGGATGCGGCATCAGGCCGGCGACGTTGCGCTCCCGGTTGCAAATTCCGGCAATGTTGGCGGTTGAACCGTTGGGATTCCCGGCTGCGTCATCCGTTCCCTGCGGCGTGGTGTAGCGAAAAATCACCTGGCGATTTTTCTCCAGGTCTCGAAGCGTGTCTTGGTCGCAAGTATAGTTCCCGTCGCTATGCGCGATGGGAATCTTAAGAATCTGGCCCTTCGTAGCGGCATTGCTGAACGGCGTGTCCGTCTGCTCCACCCGGATGTAGACGCGGCGGCAGATGAAGCGCAGCCCGCTGTTGCGCATCATCGCGCCCGGCAGCAGGCCCACCTCCAGCAAAATCTGAAAGCCGTTGCAGACTCCCAGCACCATCCCGCCGCTCTTCGCGAATTTGCTGACCGATTTCATTACCGGCGAGAACCGCGCAATGGCTCCAGTGCGCAGATAATCCCCATAGGCGAACCCGCCGGGCAGGATCATGGCGTCGCAATTGGCTAGGTCCTGCGACTGGTGCCAGATGAACTCAACAGGTTTCTTGAGGATGTTGTCGATGGCGTAAAACGCGTCGTGATCGCAGTTGGAGCCCGGAAAGACAACTACTCCAAATTTCATGCCGTGATCGCTCCCTGGAGCATCTTGGGAAAACCCATTTTACCACATCAGTGGGGAGGAATCCGGGCTTTCAGGAACACGGAACAGCGTCATCTTCCTCCAGGGAATCCCTGACCCCAAAATCCGGTCTTTACCTAATTGAACGATTGCGGCGTGAGCATAAGCTGCATGATATGACAACGATCTCTTATATGGTGTCTCTCTCCTACGACCTATTCAAGCGCGCTGAAGGCGGCGTTCCCGTCTGGGTCGAGGCTGTACGGGACCTGGAGACCGCCAGGAGCAGGATTAGAGAACTCTCCGCGGAAGCACCCGGGCAGTACCTGGTCTTTAGCCAAAGAAGCGGCCGCCTGGTCAGCAGCGCAACAATCGTCGCAAGCCCCGCCGCTCGGGCCGCGCATAACGTGGTCAAGAACTCGCCCGGCGAAACGGAATCCTGTGCACTCGAGTCAGACACACTTTGGAAGTGAATTTTACATCCAGAGATTCCTCCGATTAGACCTGCAGGACGTCGCCATTGCGGGCCACCACCGCGATCGCGAAGGGTTTCTGCGTGTCGCAAGGCAGGCGTGATGGGGCGGAGCCGCTACAGTGACGCCGCAATCCACTGACCCTGGCTGGCTGCACCTCGCTACGACAGCTCGCGTTGCGCTGCGCGCGACCCAGCCAATTCCGTGCTTCGTCCGTGGTGCACCACCAGGTGCAGCAGAAACATCACCACCAGCACTCCTCCAAACGTCACGACGATGGTTGCTCCCGTTGGCGTGTCCAACTGCACGCTCAAATAGCAGCCCAATGCGGATACCAAGGTCCCCATGGTCCACCCGATGGCCAGCCGCGGACCGATGCGATCGGCAAAAAGCATGGCGCCCACGCTAGGAACAATCAGGTAGCAAAAGACCAGTAGCACGCCGGCGATGGCCACTGACGAAGTAACGACAAATCCAAAAGAAGCGTAGAAAAGAAAATCCCAGAAGCGCACGCTTACGCCCAGGCTCTCCGCTTTCTCGTGATTCATGGAAATCAGCAGGAACTTTTTGCGAAACACGTAGTGGAAAATGCCGACCAACGCGTACAGAATCGCCGTCTTGCGCACTTCCGGCCAAGAGACCGCCAGAATATTACCGACGAGCATGTCCTTGAGGTGCTCGGTCTCGCCGGTAGCCTTGCTCATCAGCAGAATGGCCATGGCCGAAGCCACGGAATAGGCGATGCCGATGAAGGCTTCTTGCGGGATGTGGCCGCGCCGCGTCCGCGCCAGCGCAAAAATTGCCGCGCCTAGAAATGTAAATCCCAGGCTGATCCAATACGAGTTCCGCCCGTGCGGGTCCATACCCGCCACAATTGCCACCGTGGCACCCAACGCGGCGATCTGCGCCAGGGCCAGATCCACAAAGATCACCCCGCGCTCCACAACATGCACGCCGAGATAGGCGTGGATGCCCGTCAAGATCAGGCTGGCCACGAACGGCGCGAGCAGAAAAAGAAAAATCTCCATCGGTACGTTCTCCTGAGCTAGTGAGTGGCGTCAAACGCCTGCTTTAGCTTGCTGATGTCGTAGTCAAACAGCTTGAAGTAATCGGTGATTTCTTTTTCGCCCCCCACGGACGGCGGCAGCACGAGCACCTGCGCGCCCGTCTCGCGTGCGATCGCATTCGGTGTCTTCAAATCGAAATAGGGCTCCACTACGATCACCTTTACACTTTCACGCTTCATCAGTTGCATCAACTCGACGGTGTGCTGCGGGCTTGGCGGAATACCAGGACGTGGCTCGACGTAACCCACCACATTCAAGTGGAAATGCTCCGCAAAGTTCGGCCAAGACCGGTGATAGGTCACGATTTTGCGCCCGGCGTAGGGTTTCACCTCCGCCAGCCAGCGCTCAACCGCTTGCTTCAGTCGCTGCTCGAAATCGGCATAGCGTTGCGCGAAGTACACCGCGTCTTCCGGACGCATCTCGGTCAGTTTGTCCGCGATACCCTTGGCGATGCGCAAGCCGTTTTCCGGGTCCAGCCAATAATGCGGATTCCCCAGAGGATGCACATCGCCCTCGGCGCGGGTTACTTGCCCGGTAGGAATTTCCAGAATTTTTGCGAAGCGCGAAGCATCGAAATATCCCGGCGCGCCCACCTGTATCTTCGGATTCGTTGATTGTGTGATCAGCGGCGGCAACCAGCCAATCTCTAATTCGAGTCCGACGACGATCAACAGGTCGGCGCGCTTCAATTTCAGAAGGAAGCTGGGCTTGGCGTCGACGAAGTGTGGATCCTGGTAGCCACGTGCGATCGATTCCGCCTCTATTTTTTCCCCGCCGACTTCCTCGGCCAGCGCCGCAAGGTCCGTGGTAGCGGTCATGATCTTCAGTTTGCCGGCCGCGCGCGCGGGCGCCGGTCCGAGCAGCGCCCCTAAGAATGCCAGCGCCGTGAAAACCGCGGTCAGCCGCGTGCCGAAACTACATCTGTGCATAACGTTTCTCCCCAAGTGCCAAAAGCTAGAAAGGGTGCGCTCCGTGCGCGCCCATCACGAAAAGGAACTGGAACAGAAACTCGTTCGCGAGCGAAAAATCGCCGGGATTCGCGACCGCTAGATGTCCGAAGCGGTATTGCCCACGGATCTGGCTGAACTCACTGGGCCAATAGGTAAGTATGCCGGAAAAGCCTGTGTCCGTCAGACTCGCATTCGTGGCGTGGCCGCTGCGATCGAAGCGTCCACCTACGGTCCATCGGCGATTGACGCGATATTCGGCGGAGGAGTACATGCCGAAGGCGTGCTGAGTCTGGAAAATGTTGACGGGAGAAAGCTGGTCGCGGGCGCTCCAGAAGAGCTCGGTTCGGAAGAGGAAGTTTTTGTAGATGGCGCGGCGCAGGGGTTTCCAACGAAGCGTGGCGTCCGCGCCGTACAGGTTCGTCAAAAAGTTCGGGCCAAAGTCGAATCCCAGATTGCTGTGGCCACGGGAATAGGAGATTCCTAGATCCAAGTTGGTCGATTCGCTTAAATCCCTGTACCCGCGAAGGTGTCCCACGACGCTGAGATCTTCGCGCCGGTTGGCTGCATAAACGGTCGAGGAATCGCCGCGGAACACCTGCGCCGTGCCTTCCATGAACCAATTCTTCGGCGCGGGCAGGAAGCGGGTGATGGAAATACCCGCGTCATCAATGCCGTCTTCGCCGCCCACAAGATTATTTGTAGCCAATGGGCGATCAATGTACGGCAGTGCGTGATTGTGAATCGTGTTGACCTTGCCGAAATCAGCGCGCATTTTGCCGACTTTCATCAGCAGGCCCGCAGGAAGCGACGTAAAGGTGACGTAAGCCTCTTCCACATTGACGCCGGTTTCGCCAAAGGAGATGAAGGCATCGGCACGGGCGTAAGGGTCGATGATCGCCTGCATGCCGACTTCAGACTCGTGAAGCTCGAGGGAGCGGGAGGGGGAGACGTTGTTTCGGCCCGCGGTGCCGATGAAGTCGCCGATGAGGCTGATGTCCGGATTGAGGAGCTTGGCGTTCGAGGTAGCGCCGCCGTAGGTTTGCGTCTGCGCCATCTGCGGGGCCCCGGGTGCAGGGTCGGGCGGGGCAGACGCGGGAATCGATGATGGGTTTGCAGGAAGCATGCCGGGCTCGACATGCGCAGACGTCAGCAGAATGCGCGGGTCTGAAGCGGGCTCCGCAGATTTTGCGTCGCGGACAGCCTTTAGCTCGCCGCGGAGCACGGCCACCTCCGCGGCGAGCGTGCGGACCTGCTGTTCAAGCGTTCTCATACGTGTCTCTTGCACCGACACCGCGGAACTATTCCCTCCGGACGCCTGCCCGGCGGGACTTTCTTGCGCACGTAAGGCACAACACAAAAACAAAATCGCGGACACCATCACGACTTTCTTCATGGCACTGCTCCTAAAGTAAATTAGAGAGACGAGAATGCCCGGTCAGCTGACGCGGTCGGAGGTTGGAGGAGCGCGTGGCGAAACAGCCTGAGGGATATCTATTGATAAGGCGAACCGCGCACCGGGACTTTCCAATCGATCGGAGACCGGCGCAACTACCAACAGCAGCGCTTGGGTAGCCATCGCGAAAGTAGTCGCGCTGCAAACCGGGCAAAAATGCGAGGAAACAGGCGCCGCGCTCACATCGGTGCAAAAGTGAAACTGCGCCCCAAGAAACACTACGGCCAGGAGCAGCGCCAAAACGGCTATTCGCGATGTGCACTGGTGCATGTTCTTGGTATGACGGAGCTTAGGCAAGATTGGTTGCGAGGTCAAGCATTCCCACAGTGCGGTTAGAGCAACCAAGCGCCCCGCTCGTCCCTCTAAGCTGCTACAGTGAGGTGTGCAGTCTTAGAAATATGGATTTCAACAAACTTATTTCCGGCAAGCGCGCGCTAGCCATATTGGGCTGTGTTGCGCTGTTGTATTTCGCCGCCGGCGGCGCCTACGTCCACACGCACACCGGTGGGTCGGAGACCGCCTGCCATGTATGCCAATCGCTGCACATGCCGGCGTTGGCGGCTGCGCCCTTGGATCTGATCCCCGAAGCGCGGCAAGTCGCCTGGCACGCCGCGCTGCCGGACAAGGTCTCGCCACTCGATTCCTTTGCGCTGCATCGCGCCTCCCGCGGTCCTCCTTCCGCCTAGCCACATCTGCTATTCGTGTCGCCGTCCCTTCGCGCTAAGCACTACACAATGCTGGCGCAACCGCCACTGTTTCACGCGGCTCCTATCCATTACCAAACGACGCGCATCCCGATTCCGGGGCGGAGGAGAAGAAAATGTTGGAGAGATTTCGCAGTTATGCTTTTCTAATTTTCAGTCTAAGTCTAGTCATTTTGGCGGCACCTGCCCGCGCCCAGTTGGGGAATTCCGGTTCGATTGAAGGAGTGGTTAAAGACCCGTCGGGTTCGTCGGTGCCTGGCGCGAAGGTGGAGATTTCCAATCCGGTCAGCGGTTTTCATCGCGAGACGACCACCGACACCGACGGCGCCTTTCGCGTCACAAACGTGCCGTTCAATCCGTACCATCTGGTGGTAACGGCCGCCGGCTTCAACTCCTCCACGCAGGATGTGGATGTGCGCTCAACGGTTCCTACGAATTTGCAAATCAGCCTGAAGATCGGGGCGGCGGCAACAAGCGTCACAGTGGAGGCCAAGGGAGAGGACCTGGTGGAGACCGATCCCAGCTTTCATACCGACGTGGACACCAGTTTGATCGACCGATTGCCACTCGAGAGCCAATCGTCGGCGGCGAGTTCGCTGGTTACGCTGGCATCGCCTGGCGTGGTGGCAGACTCGAATGGCCTCTTTCACGGGCTCGGTGATCATGCGGAGAATTCATTTTCCGTGGACGGGCAGCCGATCACCGATCAGCAGAGCAAAGTGTTTTCGAACCAGATTCCTCTGGACTCGATTCAGTCCCTCGAAGCTGTGTCCGGAGGACCGCCGGCGGAATATGGCGACAAGACGAGCCTGGTGATCAAGGTTACGACCAAGTCCGGCCTGGGAGCCGGCAAGCCAACCGGCAGCGTGTACAGTTCTTACGGCAGCTTCGGCTCCGTAGTCGGTGGATTCCGGCTCTCCGTCGGAGACAACAAGTTTGGAAATTTCATCGCGGCCAGCGGCTTGAACACCAGCCGCTTCCTGGATCCGCCCGAACTCCAGGCCATCCACGACAGGGGCAACGAGGAAAATCTGTTCGATCGCGTCGATTATGTGATTTCCGGAGCAGATTCCATTCACGTAAACTTCCAGTACACCCGCTCCTGGTTCCAAACACCCAATACGATTGATAATCTAAATCTTGGTCTAACGGACCCCACCACGGGTGCTCCATTGCCGCCTCAGGATCAACACGCGTTAATCAAGACTTATAACATCGCGCCGGTGTGGACCCGCCTGATCAGCTCGACCACTCTGCTTACCGTCGGCGCCTTTGTGCGCCACGACCAGTTTAACTACTACCCGAGTGCCAACGTTTTTGCCGACGGCACGGGAGTCATTCCTGGAGGCTCGTCGGCGACGCTCAATCAGGACCGGAAATTGACCAATGCGGGTATTCGCTCCGACGTGTCCTACGTGAAGGGCGCGAACAACATCAAAGTGGGCAGCACATTTCAGCACACGTTGCTGACAGAACAATTCAACTTCGGAATTACAGATCCGAACTTTCTGACTAGCCTCGGTTGCCCGAATGGCAATCCTGCTCCCGATCCATGCGCAGTTCTGCCGCCCTTCGATCTAACCAGGGGAGGGACTCTCTTCCCCTTCCGAGGGCACACGGACGTGAAGGAACTCGCGCTTTACGGCCAAGACACAATTACGAAAGGCAATTGGGCGTTCAATTTAGGGATTCGCTTCGATCTATATCGCGGGATCGTCCATGACTGGCAGCCGGAGCCACGCGTGGGGGTCGCTTACAACATAAAGAAAACAAACTCGGTGCTTCGACTCTCTTACTCGCGGGTGTTGGAGACGCCGTTCAACGAAAATTTGATTTTGGCAAGCTTGGGAGCGGTTAACCCGGTGGTCCTCGACGTGATCGGCGGGTCCAGCCTGCAATCGCCGATTCGCTCCGGGCAACGCAACCAGTTCAATGCCGGCTTTCAGCAAGCTTTTGGAAAGTACGTAGTGGTGGACGCCGATTACTTGTGGAAATATACGCATAACGCGTATGACTTCAGCACATTTGGCAACACGCCGATATTCTTCCCCATTGCATGGAAGAGCTCGAAGATTGACGGGCCTTCCGTGCGCATCAGCATGCCTAATTTCCACGGCCTGACGGCACTGGCCGTCCTTGCTCACGTTCGGGCGCGCTATTTCCCGCCACAGATCGGGGGGCTGGGCGCCACCATCACGGGCGGAGAAGTGTTTCGCATCGACCACGATCAGGCATTCAATCAGACCACCCATTTTCAGTATCAACCTTGGAAAAGCCTGCCGTGGATCGGTTTCAACTGGCGGTACGACAGTGGCCTGGTGGCCAGCAATCCGCATCTCGACAATTTCTCGGACGCGTCGAGTTTCCTGGATGCCGATCAACAGACCGCCATCGGACTCTTCTGCGTCGATGCCGGCGGTGTCACGCACACGGCGTCGCTAACCACTCCTCTAGCTCTGGGCGCGGGGACCATCTGCGGCGCGAATCCGGTTCGGACCGGCGCCAAGCTGCTCAATATTGCGGGCGCCACGTTTGATGTGGACCACAATCCGACACGCGTCAAGCCGCGCAACCTCTTCGACACCAGCGTGGGCGAAGACAACC
>CATPAM010000384.1 GCA_955651735.1 Candidatus Acidiferrales bacterium
CTATAGGTGGGATCTGAACTCATCAATTTTATCCAAGAGGCAACCAGACCTTTCAAATACAGGTTTCAACCCGGACTTTTCCATAAGTACCTTCTCGTCGTGGCCCCAATTGAGTGCGCGGCTTCTGCAACTCCTTCATACCGGTTCCCCGACAGCGATCTGGGCAGAGTCAATGAAGCGAACGGGAGCGTCAAAGGAACCGGTCCCGGATCGCTTGCTATATGATTTGGTGTCGAGAAAAGTTGCCACGATTGACCTTCCACTGGATTTTTCCAGCTTGCCCTTTAGGGAAGCATCGGAAATCCTCGCTTCGGGCTATGGTCGACCGGAGGAAAAGGTCGAACTTCTGCTGGTCCTTCATTTCCAACAACAAATCGAGCATCCGCTGCTGTATAAGTTGCTAGCCTTCACCGAAGTACAATCGCCCGATGATCAGCTCCCGCGCCCTTCTGTCTTGAAAGGAATGTTGCTCGAGATCAGCGAGCTAAACAAAGTCGTCTATTTAGATCCCAGCATGGATGTCGCTCCATTCGGGGTCATACGCCCCACTCTTCGGGGAAAAAAGGCACTCGTATTGGGAGGTTGCTCTGAGGAAAAGGCGGGGTGCTGGACAACGATTCCAAACAGTCTACCCTTCCAATCCTTTCAGCGGGTGAATGTTGACGCTTCGCTGACCGCCGAAGGCACGCTCAGCACCAAAGTTCGCTACACCATGCGCGGGGACAACGAACTGCTGCTGCGCGTAGCGTTTCATCAATCGCCGAAGGAGAAATGGAAGGAAGTAGCGCAGTTGCTGGCGCTTTCCGATGGTTTTCGCGGCAAGATCACTAATGTGACCGCGTCCGACCCCTACTCCACCAAAACGCCGTTTACCGTCGAGTACGAAATTACTCAGCCGAAGTTTGTCGATTGGTCGAAAAAACCGGTGCGCATTCCGGCGCTGCTGCCGCAAGTTGCATTGCCCGACCCGCCAACCAAAGCCGCCTCAGGTGCGGCCACTTCGGCAATCGATCTCGGCACGCCCCTGGACGTTGAGACTCACTTGACCTTATATCTCCCGGAGGGAACTGTCGTGCGGACGCCCACCGGAACGTCCGTCGACCGCGATTACGCGACCTTCGCGGCGAAATATCAAGCCAGCGGTGGCGCGGTCACCGCTTCGCGCCACCTGAATTTTTTGTTGCGCGAAATTTCCACGGATCGCGCCGCCGACTACAACGCCTTCGTCCGCGCAGTGCAGAGCGATGAGGCTCAGGAGTTCACGCTGGAGCGAGCAGGCGCAGAACCGTCCAAGCAAGCAGCTTCGGCGACGTCCAATCCGAAGAAAAACTAACTCAGAACCGCCGGTGACCCGCTAAAACAGAAGGCATAGATATGGTCCGCAAGGCAGTCAGCCTCGGGGATTGGGGGGAGTTGCGGCGCTACTTGATGGACATTATCTCTTTTTCTTTCGCCGCGCTCAGATCCTCGATCTTCTTCGTCTCCGCGTGCGAAACCTTCTCCAGTTCGTCGAGCGCGCGCTTCTTCTCGTCTTCGCTGATCTTCTTATCTTTTTCCAGTTTCTCGATGGCTTCTTTCAAGTCTCGCCGAATGTTGCGCACCGCCGTGCGGTGATTCTCCAATACTTTGTGCAGTTGCTTCACAATGTCCTTGCGGCGGTCTTCCGTGAGAGCGGGAATCGGCACGCGCACAACTTTGCCGTCGTTGGTCGGATTCAGTCCCAAGTCGGAGGTGCGAATGGCTTTGTCGATCAGCGGCACGGCGCTCGGATCCCACGGTGAAACCACGATCATGGTCGCGTCCGGTACGGTCACCGTACCAAGTTGGTTCACCGGCATGGGCGTGCCGTGATAATCCACGCGAATGCTATCGAGCAGCGAAGCATTCGCGCGCCCGGTGCGCAGCGTCGCCAAATCCTTGCGAAAATCGTCCACGGCCTTTTCCATGCGGGTTCTCGCCGCGGCCGTCGCGTCCCTGGTTGTTGCAATTGTGGTCATATCCTCGTCCTCAAAATTATTGCCTCACGCTGGAGTGACTGTCGAGCCCACGCGTTCGCCCAGCACCACGCGCTTGATGTTCCCGTGGGTGTTCATGTTGAACACCACGATAGGCATGCCGTTGTCCATGCACAGCGAAATCGCCGTCGAATCCATCACTTTCAGCCCCTGGTGCAGCACGTCGCGATAGGTAATCTGCTGAAAGAACTTCGCGTCCGCCACCTGCTCGGGATCGGCGTCGTAAATTCCGTCCACGCGCGTGGCTTTCAGAATCACGTCGGCCTTCATTTCCATGGCACGCAGCGCCGCCGCAGTGTCCGTCGAAAAATAAGGATTGCCCGTGCCCGCGGCGAAAATCACGATGCGGCCCTTCTCCAGGTGCCGCGTGGCACGCCGGCGGATAAACGGCTCCGCCACCTGCTTCATCTCGATAGCGCTCAGCACGCGCGTGAACACGCCGTCTTTCTCTAGCGCATCCTGGAGGGCCAGTGCGTTGATCACTGTCGCCAGCATGCCCATGTAATCGCCGGTGGCGCGATCGATCTCGAATCCCTTCTGCCGCGCGCCGCGAAAAATATTTCCGCCGCCAACCATGATGGCAATTTGCACGCCGAGCGCATGCACTTCTTTCAGCTCGCGCGCGATGGCCTGAATGGTTTCGCCGTGAATCCCGAATCCCTGCGGCCCCTGAAAAGACTCGCCGGACAGCTTCAGCACAATGCGGCTATAGACCGGCTCGCCTTTCTTGGCAGCTTTGCTCAAGGCCCGCTTCGCGGCTGTCATTTTCGCCATGATTCTCCGGTAAGCGCTCGAAAATCCGTCGGAATTGTAACAAACAATGCCAGCCGCCGCACAAGCAGCGGCAACCCTTGGGGAGTGCGGTAGCTTGCTACCGCTTTTGCGGTGTGAGCCTTGAGTCTGCCGCACAGTCCTTAGGAGCAACTCCACGCCATGGGTAATCCATAAAAGGGGCGGCAAGCCCGCCGCACTCCAAAAAAAGAGCGTCCTAATTTTAGGACGCTCTTCGCTGATTAATGCTATGGACTAGGCCGACGCCGTTTCCACTGTCGACCCAGCGGCCCCGCTCACTTCGCCTACCTTAAACCGCACGAAGCGCCGCACAGCAATGTTCTCGCCCAAATTGGCGATGGCCTGCGTGATCATTTCCTTGATGGTGACAGACTCGTCCCGGATGTAGTGCTGCTCGTACAGGCAATTCTCCTCGTAGAACTTCTCCATCTTGCCGGTGACGATCTTCTCCACCACCTGTTCGGTTTTCCCGGTCGCACGCGCCTGCTCGCGGTAGATGTCGCGCTCCTTCTCCAGCATCTCCGACGTAACTTCTTCGCGCCGCAGATAGCGCGGATCGAGCGCCGCAATGTGCATGGCGATATCGTGGCAGAGCTGCTGAAACGCAGGGGTGCGCGCCACGAAGTCAGACTCGCAGTTCACCTCTACAATCACGCCGATTTTCCCGCCGGCATGAATGTAGTGCCCCACTAGCCCTTCGCTGGCTTCGCGCTGCGCCTTTTTTGCCGCTGCCGCCTGGCCCTTCTTGCGCAGGATGTTGATGGCCTTCTCGACGTCGCCGGCCGCTTCCACCAGCGCCGCGCGGCAATCGCTGAAACCCGCGCCGGTGCGCTCGCGCAACTCCTTCACGAGATGTGCTGGGATTTGCATAGCTGATTGTTGTGTACTCATCCTTTTTCTTTCTTATCCGAAACTCTTCGTGGCGCTCGGTCGCTTGGCTTCGTAACGCCGTTCGATGCGACTATCTGCAAAACGGCCCAGCGCCTGGATTGGACCGCAGCGCCGGGCCTTTTGAAATCTATGCCAGCGCGGTTTGTTTACCGGGATTCCTCGTCGGGCGGCACGGTTGTCTCCGCGGCTTCGGGTACTTCCGCCGGCACTTCGCCTTCGACGAAATCGCCCTCTTGCTTTTCGTACTGTTCGTACGCGCTGGTGTCGACGTACTCGACGCCTTCCACCAGAGCCTGGTCTGCCGCGGCCTTTTGGTCCGCCACCTGCGATTGCTGATACAGGTTGTGCCCTTCCAGCACCGATTCCGAAATCTTTGATGTGAACAAACGAATCGCACGCAACGCGTCGTCGTTCCCCGGAATTATCCAGTCCACCACGTCCGGATTGCAATTGGTGTCCACCACGGAAACCACCGGCACGCCCATGCGCCGCGCTTCCTTCACTGCAATCTCTTCCGCGTTCGAGTCGATCACGAACATCGCGTCCGGAAGCTGCGCCATGTTCTCGATGCCTTCGAGGTTCTGGAACAGGTGTTTCATTTCACGGTCCAGCCGCGCTCTTTCCTTCTTGGAAAGCTCGGCCATGCGCCCATCTTCGTTCATGGCTTTCAGCAGCTTCAGCCGCTTGATGGATTTTTGCAGGGTCGACCAGTTGGTCAGCGTTCCGCCCAGCCAGCGGTGGTTCACAAAGAATGCGCCGCACTTCTTGGCTTCTTCCGCCACGGCTTCCTGCGCCTGCCGCTTGGTGCCCACAAACAATACCGTTCTGCCGTGCGAAGAGATTTCGCTCACGAAGCGGCTCGCTTCGCGGAACATCTTGAGGGTCTTCTGAAGATCGATAATGTGAATGCCGTTGCGTTCCCCGAAAATATATTCCTTCATTTTGGGGTTCCAGCGGCGCGTCTGGTGGCCAAAGTGAACTCCGGCCTCCAGCAGCTCCTTCATC
>CATPAM010000385.1 GCA_955651735.1 Candidatus Acidiferrales bacterium
AACGCGCCGGCCGTGACCGTGTTGATCCAGCAACTGTCGTACTGAATCGTCGCATTTCCACCGCCGTTCCAGTTAATGGTAGGAGCGCCTGGAGGATTGTTCGCACCCAAAGCTATCGGGGTGCCGCTGGAATTATTCATGTTCGCGACTAGCATCGAGCCATTCAGTGTCCCGTTCCCGCCGCCATTCTTGACCAACACGCCTTTCCCGATCACCAGAATTACTCCGTTATAGCTGGGATTACCACTCATGGTGAGTGTGCCTTCGACCAAGAGAATCCCAGCTCCGCTGAATCCTCCGCCTACCGAAAGGTCCCCTGTGACGACGTTAATCACCGGCGCTGCGTCGGTACCTGGGTTCGTTAGGGATGAGGCATTCCCGTTATAGATGTTTGCTGTGACGGCTGCAGAAGTCACGGTGGCCACAAGTTTCTGCAGACCATCCACGGTGGCCAACGCGCCCAATTGGCCATTCACGTTAGACACACTAGGGGAACCGCCGGTGCCAGTGTATTTACCTGGGCGGGGGATGTCGCCCGTCACCGCGGTCACGGAGCTGGCGTCAAAGCCACCCACCGCAGGCTCGTTGTTTGCCGCGCCACAACCCGCTCCGGCATTGGGCCCCTGGGCAGCGTCATTGCCGCTCACACCAAAGGCGTTCGAGTTGGGAGCGCTATATGTCGGGCTCGCACCGTCAAAAATCATTGCTCCTGGGAGCACAGGGAAAACCGCTGGAGTAACCTCGTACTGAGTCATCCGGCGCGAACCGCTGCTGGTCACTGCCAGCGCCGTCAGTTCATATACTTGTTTGTAGTTAGCATTCGCCGCCGGGCAGCTTGCAAACGTATTCGCGATGGAAACCTCATTCGTTCCGTTCCAGCAAATGCGATTGCCGTTGGTCAGCCCATCAACGGAGGTAACGCGCACCGCGCCGGTATCTGACTTATTGACCTTAGGCATGACTCGCAGCCACTTCCAAACAAGCTGTGGGGATGCTGCGTAACTCGCACTATATGACGCGCTCGTGTACCAAGGCGATCCGCTCGGTATGCCGCCGCTGCAAGTCACCTCCTTGCAAATTTCGTCATCCGGATAGTTCGTTCCCGAAGTGTTCCACGGAGCCACCGTTTCTCCGGACAGTGGGTTGGTGACGTAAAGAATCCCGTTGGCGGTACCGGGCAGCGCGGTGGGAGCGGTTACCGCGTTTGGAGCAGTGGCCCGCAACCGATCGCGGACCTCTTCCAGTCCAGCCCTTGAGGCAAAGAAAGCTGTCTGCTCGTCGCGAAAGTTGGCCGTGATAGTGGTTTCCGATGTCGCCATCACGATCATACCGGCTATCACCGTGCTGACCAGAAGCAGGACAAGCATGACCATGGCCAGAGCGATTCCGTTTTCCGAGCTGTTGGATTTTTTTCCGTGAAAAACGTTCATACTGTCTCCTATTGGCACGACATCGGCGCGCCGCTGGCCGCCATCGAGCAGTTGTTAAGCGAAACCTCTCCCTGGAAGCCGGTTTCAAGGGGCAGTCCGCTTTGCAGGTCCTTGACCGCGTTGTTACGGATCGTCAGGCTTATCTGTATGGTCTTGACCGAAGCAATGGTCGCGGCGCCGGCAGCGGTGCTGATGTCGATCGGCAGTCCGGTAACCTGCGTTCCGTCCGCCTTGTAGTAGGTAAAGATGGGGTTAGTGTTGACCACATCATTCACTTCCGTCCCCCAATTCGCTGTTTGACCGGTGAGTGGACTCCCGCTGACCTTAGCGACCTGGCTGCGTTGCAGGCATAGTGTGCACGTTCCCGAGCCATTGATCGTGTAGATGACGCTCTGGACATTGCCGTCTCCGTTGGTGTCGGCTTCAAAGCGCAGTTCGTTCGCGTCTATTTTCACTAAGCCGATCGCGAACCGGTTGTCATTGATATATTGCGAAGCCCAAACATACGTCGCCTGGGTAACCAGCGCTGGGCTCCAGGACGCACTTGTCGTATCCACCATGCGCGAATTCGGATAGCCGATCTCGTTGATGTCGCGAAAGAACTGATCCACAAAATCGCGCGCTTCCTGCATATTGTCCAGCTTTGTTTGCTCGGCGCTGGAGCGCTGTACCGCCATGTTCAACTGGGAAAGCACTGCCCCAGTGACCACGCCAATAATCAGCACCACGATCAGCATCTCCAGCAAGGAAAATCCTCGTTCCCGGCGCTGCGTACGATTCTTGGCGATCATGTCAATCTCCCGTCCCGATCATGGAGCGGATGGTCGCCGGCAGAGTGCCGGCGCGTTTCAGCTTCGCTGAAACGGTCAGCAGCTTGACGTTGCCGGTTGGGGCCTGAATGTTCCATCGTACGTCGTAGACCATTTGCTGTCCGTTCGATCCGCACGTCGTATAGTTCATGGAGTAGCCCGCTACGGCGGTCTGGGAGTAGTCCACGGCGCCCGAGACCAGGCTCGCTCCGCTGCCACCTCCAGCCGATCCGGTAGTGTTGACGGTATTTGCGGTACCCGCGCAGTCCGTGATCGACGTTGAGGCCACCCCGGAAGGCGCGCTCAAGAGTTTTTCCATCACCATCTGCGCTAAAACCGTCGAATTGCTCTGCTGCCGGTTCGAGAAGTTGGTCTTGATCGCGAAGGGGATAGCTGACACGCAGCCGGCCACCCCCACCGTGAGCACCACTATCGCCACCAACAGCTCCATCAAAGACATCCCGCGCTGCCGACTTGACCGCATCGTCTTGTTTGTTAGTGCCATGTTGTTCCATCCCACATCACAACTTTGGTTCGTCCGGCCTTAGTCACTAATACCCCCGCCCAACCAGGCGGGCCCATTCGCGTATCGGTCAGGTAATACACAAAATAGTTTGTTGCTGGCGTACTGCACGTCGCAGGGCTTGTACTTGTGTCCCACATGCACGGCAATCCTCTTGGGGAGTAACCCAGGGTGCTCGTATTCGTGAATACGGACCCGCTGCTCGTATCTCCTGTCAGGACGTAGGGAGAAGGTTGCGAGCCGCTCCCGCTTGGTGCGCCCGCGGCCGGCACCACGGTGCTGATGAACTCCACCAGCGGTTCCCCACTGTCATAGTTTCCGTTTACATTCAGATCGATGTAAGCGATCTGCGCGCCGTTCAGGGTTGTATACCGAATGGGATAGGGAGTATTCTTCCTCGCCGCCAGGATCCTGGCCTGCTGCATCAGCCCGGCGAGATCACCGGCGCTGGCCTGCAAGCGTAGGTTGTAGACGGCCCGCATGATGCCAGGACTTGCCAGCGCTGCGACAATCAGCGTCACGACGACAACCATCATCAGTTCAAACAGCGAGACGCCGCGCTGCGCCTTCCTGAGCTTGCTGAATTCGGCCCTCATGTCTGGTTCCCCTCGATTGTTCTGAAGTCTAAAGTCCTTGGCCGCAAGCGCCCCGATGCACAGAAGGTAGCAGGCGGGAGGCCAAACGCCGCCGCTGTGTAACTGACTGCAAATACAAGGCTTTCTTGCTGGGCTGGTGAGATTTGCCCAAGCGGACTCAAGGAGGGGGGTTAAAACGGCGCAGGTTGAGTATATTAACTATTACTGTGTTATTGGACAGTTATAATTTTTCCCCTCAGCGAAGAGGGTTGTTGTGGTGCGCAAGCTTTGAACTGCCCGGCGTCCCATCCGGCGGAATCCTTAACCGCCCCATTGGTGGTCGATTGTTTCGCCGGACTTCCTTTCACCTCATCCTGGGCGACGTGGATTCCGTGTTCCCCGTCTGCTTACGAGCCAAGCAACTCCGCCCTTCGCGCGATTTTGGCGCGACGGCTCCTTCAGCAATTCGTCCAGAAAAGCTGCAAAGGCTAAAACCTGCTCCAACTGAAGCCTCCGACGGGCCTGTACTGCCCCACCTGAGTTATCGTGTTGGCCAGTGCAGTGTCATAGTGGAAAGGAGACCCAGATTGATCGTTGAAGTATTTTACGATGGCGCTTCCGTAGAGACCCACCGGTGCACCGGGAGTATAGTAAGAGGCGGCTGGTGCATAGAGGGCTATGGCGTTTGGCATTCCACCGAGCCTCATCGTATTGGTTCCGCCATAAACAATCTGCAAGTTATTCGGGATCCCGCTGTAGGCAGCTTTAGCCGGGTAGCCACAGGTGGTCTTGCCATATACGTCCGGGTTAGCTGTCACGCCCCCGCTACACCCATTAAAGCCGGCAAAGCCGGCGCCATAGATGATCTCTGTTGAGGAATAGCCTGAGGGAAGACCGCCTTCAGTGGGACAACCCGACGCACAATTTCCGACCATATTGAATATAACCGGGCCTGAATCAACCACGAACTGGCCGTCCGTAGCGAAATTAATGCTGTTAATGTTATACGTTCCGGCGCTAACGTGAATGACATCCGCGTTGTTGATTGTTAAATTTCCGTATGATCCCGGTGAGAGGGTAAAAACATTCGCGGTTGTAGTACTTCCACCATCGATAAGAGTGGTGCTGCCTTTGTTCGTACAACCAGAAATAGTGAGACAAGAAACAGTACTTATGTTTTGGGGGGTGGTGATATTGGTCCCAGGCGGATAACACGGCTGGCCCGCGCAACCCCAGGGAAGCGGGGGGTTCAGTGGTGGACTCACCGCTGAGAGGGATGAGTAGTTGCCTGAACCACCATCGGTGAGCCCAGAGCCCGGGCAAGCTCCCACGGTATTGTTTGCGGCAGCTATAGTTCCATTAATCTTTGCGCTACTAGCAAGGTTCACGTTTCCATTCGTGGCAATGTTTCCGCCGGTTCCAACGTTCCCCCCTCCATAGACGCCTACCGCCGAACTATAGCTGTCGCTGGAAGAACCATTCCCAAAGGTCATCGCACCACAGCCCGACCCCGTCGCCTCCAGACCGTAATTGAATATCGGCGTGCCCGTCCTCTCGAACGTTTGCACCACCTGCACCGAAGCGTTACGCGCGCCGGTGGCTACTCCCACAGCGGTGATCTGCCAGGTTTGTATGACTCCACTGGTACCTCCTGACAACCACGAGGCCCCGCCTGACGGACTCATGCGCAGCAACGTGGCGTAAGTCGAATAGGAGACCTTCGATACACCCGGAAGCGATTTGCTCATGGCGCCGCTATACGTTGTGACTACCGTTGCGTCGGGATAGTTCGAGCTCACTCCGCTGACTGCCGAGAGCACCACGGCTTTACCGAGGTACTGCACGGGGTTCTTGGTCATATCGTACGAGGCGAAGACGGTGGGGGCGGTATAGCTGGCCGACGCGAGCCAGTTCATCGTGCTTTGCACCCCGGCCTCCGCCGCATAGCGCGATTGTGCCGTCAGCCGGTAGTTAAGACCCGTCAAGGCCTGCCCCTGCGAGGTAAACATGACCGTAGCGGCCAGTAGGCCAAGCACCAGCATTGCAAGCATGGCGAAGATCAAGGCGAAGCCTCGGTCCGATTTTTTGCAATTCGTTTGTTTACTCATAAATTTTTTCCTCCGACTGTTCTGCGTTCCAGTTTCCCATTGGCTTTAATAGACCAACACGTTCGCGGGCGCAGTTGCCGGCAGCGCAGGCTGAAGGCGATTCGTAATTGGGGAACTGGCCGTAGCCACCTCCAAGCCCGCCAAAACATTACGTGGCGCCAAGTTGAGAAATGACTTGGTCATCGTCGAGTACTGCAAGGTTTGCGGGTCAGGCCTCGTTGCCTGCACACTCAGCGTGAACCCGACATTGGTAACAAAAGTGTAGCCGGCAGCAGCTTGGGTCGTGTATTGGAAGCAGGCCAAGCCCACACCGCCTATGACTGTCGATAACAGCGTCTGACTCGCGCTGATCGCATTAACACCCGGGACGATGGTGGTAACAGACCGCGTGAGGGTTCCCGGCGCGGCCGAGGTTCCCGGAGTGCAGGTATAACGCACATACACCAACGAACCGTCCGCGTTGATGTCGCCAAAAATGTTTAGCACGTTAGCGGTCGAGCCGTCGGCTGTCAAAGGCGGTACGATTCCGCTAGGGAAAACGCCCAAAGCGCTAATGGGGGCACCGATGGCATGCGCCTTGCCGAAGATGGCCTTGATCGTCGTCGCCGTCACGGCGGTAAGCGTCACTAATTCTTCACTGTTGCCCGCATCCACCAGCAACTGTTCACCGACGAACATTGAAGTCGTCGACGAAACGTTAACCGTTTGTCCCAATACGCCAGAAACTACGGCCGAACTGAGCGTCGGCGATGGAGACGACGGCAAACTCACCAAGCCGGCCTGTCCGATTTCTTGCTCCATCAGCTCTGCGACGCCCCGCACGTTTTCGTACATATCGGACCGAACTTCGGTTCGTGCAAAGGATTTTTGATAGAAGCCAATGACGGAAAGGACTCCACCGGAAATCACCACCAGGACGGTTATGCTCACCAGCAGTTCGAGCAGTGAGAAGCCCGCGCTGCTTGCAGGACAGGAGCGCAAGCCGAGAGATCTTTCTGCGCCGAGCGGCTTCTTATACGCAACAGGAAGCCTGTAGGCAGAGGCCCATAGATGCTTTCCGCAAAATTGTCCGTGGTCCTTAGAATGAGCAAACATTGTCAAGCACCTTTCGCAAGCAGCCTACAAGTTGTTCGACTTGATACAAACCAGCGTCGTGGAGGGCGCAAGACCCAGCACACCGGCCTTTTGCACGGAAGTGACGGCTACCGTGATGGTCTTCAACGTGCCAGTGGCATCGGTCGTAATGCTCCACTGGCGCGTGTAATATGCTCCCGCGGCAGTCCCCTGTTGGTATGTTCCATCGTAGGCATAATAATCAACATATTTCGCCACTGCGGCCGCAGGCGGAACGGCCCCGACGGTCGTACTGGCGGCCATTGCCCCGCCCAACCCGGTGCCCCCGGGGACGGGAGGAAACTGCGTCGTATCCGTGGTCCCGTCGGGGAAGGTCAGTTTCATCAGCGATTCCATTTTGTCCTCGGCGTACTCGGAGGTCCGGGTAGAGATGTCGCCCTGCTGCTCCGTCACTTGAAAACCCACGGTGAAGACAGGCAGAACTCCCACGACCACGATCAACAGAATGGCGACGGCGATCATGGTCTCGATCATAGTTACGCCGCGCTCTAGCGGCGCATTGTTCCGCGAGCGCTTTCCCCATCTGAGTGTGAGTTCTTTAGCCATTTGCCTTAGCTCCTCTAGAATACGGCCCACGCCGCCCCGTTGTAGCTATACGTCGCAGGCTGACCGGCGATTGGTACCGCGACGGCGAAGCAGAACGTCTGGCTATTGCTATTCCTGATATAGATCGCGTCGCTCGCGACTAACGTGTTGGTACTGTCCACCGGATATCCGCGCGAATTAAACTCGATGCATGCGGTGTTGGCGATGTTAGCGCCGGGCGCTGCGCCCGCGACGCCTGTCTTGCAAATCGGTGCCTGGGCGATAGCAGCTGTTACCGCCGTGGGTCCTGCGGTTAGCGTACCGAATCCGAAGATGTCACCTTGTCCAAGGCTGGTGACAGGGCTTGTTGTTTGCGGGCAATCGTTGGAACCCCCGTCGGTTTGCCAGCATCCGCCGACCTTGTTCCATACCTCCACGCGAAAGGTGTTGGTGCTGAGATTTATGTAAGCGCGCGCGTGACTATAATCGGCACCCGCGCGCATGCGGGCCATATTAAGCGCGACGGAAATGCTCCGCGCATCGCCGGAGATTCGGTACGTTCGCATAACCGTCGTTACGGAAGGGACGGCGAAACCTAGAAGTGTCATTAGGATGGCAACACCGACCAATATCTCGATCATTGAAACGCCGCGTTGCCTCTTGTCAGTTACCTTTTGCCGCATTTTGCTGTACCTCGTGAAACTAGTGAATCTTTCCGATTGCAAACAAAAGGTTAGCGCCAGGGCCCGAAATCAAGCAATGTACTATACGTACTAAAACCCGTGAACCGCAGGTACCAAAACTTCCGTGCTGTGTCCACGTAAACACCTGCATTGAGCCAAACCGCGCACCAATCGAAGCGCCTTGTGGGTCGCATCCACATCACAGCTCGAAGTATTGGCAGGTGTGTAGCCAAGCCGTCTCGCCATGTAGATTATTGTAGCTGCTATGTTTACACGTATAGCTGCGCGCCTCATTGATATGGGGGGTGAGGTTCATGGGTCGAAATGAAACAAGTCGAGAACGTCCGCACAATGTGCGCAAGAAGCTCAACAAGGTTAGTCAAACCGGACAGATACGGGGATAGAGGCGCCACGTCCAGCCCTTTCACATCCCTACAAATCCAGCAGTTTCATGCGATTACTCACGCTTTTGCGCAACAACAATCCTATATCTCCTCCATTTTCATCCAGGCGGGGTCAGGTGGAGACACGACTACGACCCGAGAAGTCGCGCCGCCAGGACGGAAGCATTGTGGTGGGCAATGGCTTCGATGGAAATCATGGGATTCACTCCCGAAGCGCTCGGGAACGCCGAGCCGTCCATGACATATAGGTTGCGAACCTCCCACGTTTGGCCCTCGGGATTAGTCGCGGAAGTCTTGGATGAACCGCCCATGCGCGAGCTGCCCATGATGTGGAACGAAAAGACCGCGAGCCGCCCAACATCCCATCCGGCTGAATCCATATCTTGCGCGAAGCTTTCAAGCGCGCCACGGCGCCCGGGCTCATACGCACACCACTTGGCGTGCGGCGAAAAGATCAACTCAGCGCCCGCAGCTTCCAGGATGCGCGCCGCGCCAATGAAGCCAAGCCGAAGGTGCTTGCGATCAAAAGCGGAGAGCGAATAATGCGCAACCGCGTGACCCTCGCGATCCACGGTTACGCAGCCGCCGTCGCGCTCCCGCAGTAGCGTCCCGATGCCCACGGTCTGCGGAAGCTTGCTGAGCAGCAAACGATAATGTTGTGGGTCGCGCCACGGAAGGACCGCGGCTTGAATGGCCGGCTGCAGCGCGGTGGTTTCGTATTTCACGCCGTAATTGCCGCTCAGAAAACGGAACTGATCGGAATAAACGGCCTGCATGGTGCCTTCCCACGGACGAATCTCTTCCGGGAAGATGCCGGAAACGTTGGAGACGGGATGAAGATGCAGATGGCGGCCGATGTGTTCATTGCGCAGGCCGGAGCGCAGCAGCAGCGCAGGAGTGTGAATCCCGCCGCACGCAATGACTACGGTTTTACAGCGCACGCTCACGCGTTGGCCGCGCCGCGTGCGCGCTTCCACGCCAACTGCGCTGCCCGCTTCGATGCGAACGCGTTCGGCGCGCGTTTCCACAAAAAATCGCGCGCCTGCTTCTTGCGCATCCGCAAGCCACGTCTTCACCGCCGACTGTTTTGCTCCGATGGCGCAACCGAATCCACAATAGCCGCAGATTCTTCTTTGCTCGCAGCCGATGACGTTGCGCGGCATCGCCGCGCAATGCCAGCCCAGCGATTGCAGGCCTCGCTGCAAAATCTGCTCGCGCGCGGAGACGC
>CATPAM010000386.1 GCA_955651735.1 Candidatus Acidiferrales bacterium
ACCGCACGTCTCGCCGCGCAAATTTCAGACCGGATTGCAACGCTTCCACCGCTTCTTCCCGCCGCCCGGCTGTCGCATACACTTCCGCAAGATTCAAATAAAGCTGCGCCTGATTGCGCTTCATGCGAACGGCCGCGTCGCACAGCCTTTCTGCTTCTCCAAATTTCTCTTCGGAGCGCGCCAGCACCACACCCAGATAGGACATGTAGTAGGGATTATTTTTGTCCAGTTCGGCGGCGCGGCGCATGTGCGGCAGCGCTTTTACCGCATAGTCGTCACGCAAAAATGCCAGGCCTTGTTTGAACTCGCGAAAAGCTTCTGTATCCAACATCAATTCACCTCCAGGGACTTAGAGGGATTTTGAGATTTCGCGGCGCAGCGCAAATCGGCATCGCCCGTTCCGTGGGCACTTCCCCGAGGCGTTCCAGCAACGTGGGATGAGCCTGGGAGAGCATGCAAGCGATTCTCGCGTCGCGGTTGTTTATTCATCCCTGCTTAGGGAAGCTACGCGGAATGCTTGCATCAATCTACTGACCGGTGGTCCAGTCTTGGGACAGCGCGCAAAACCCGCAGTAAAGTTTGCGGCTGGCCGTGCTGCCGGGTCACCTGGACGCCCTAAAAACGCCTGCCGCCCCGTGCGCCCCGCGAAGCGCGCATTTTAGGGGAGCCAAGATCGCGTTTTACCTGCGGGATCGCGCCCGCTCGCGAAATGCATGTTCGCGGTTTCCCACCCCATGCAATAAAGCAAGCGTCACGCTCCGCAGGCAGGGAAGCGATCTCAATCCGCGAACAATCTGGGGCCAGCCGCCGCACCAGCCAGTGCCCGTGGAATCGCACGCACGGATCCTGCACGCGAATCGCGCTTTGCACCAGCTTCGGGCCGTACAGATTTACCGCCGAGTCTCCGCGATACCAGGCCCACGCGGAGGTGCGAATCGCCTTCGCTTCCCGCGCGACGTACGCGCCCTTCCACGACGACAGCGCAAGAATTCGCGGATGCCCGAGGCTGCCCAATCCCGCGATCCGGCGCTTCAGCACGTACTCAGGGTGAGGATTTGGAAACGATGCCTCCAGCAGGCGCCGCAATTCCGCGGGCGGCTTCGCGGTGTAGGGCGGATTTCGCGTCATCTTCGCCCAGAAGTGCACGGGGTCGCGCAGCTTGCTGAGCGCCATCAGCCGCAGCCACTGGTGATGTTCCGCTAAAATGAATGCCTGGCCGCCGTCGTTTAGCGCATCGCGGTAGCCTTCTTCAATCGCCTCCGCGGCTTCTCGCTTCGGCAGCCCCAAATGCTCGCCGGAAATCGCGAGGTATGCGCTGGTGCTCAGGCGAATCAGATCCAGCGTGTATGGTCCGGGCCACGCTTCGTCCAGATCATTCACGCCCCAGATGAGCCGGCCCTCCTGGTCGCGCCAGGTGCCGAAATTTTCGATGTGCAGATCGCCGACCGCCAGCACCTTAGGCGCGCTGGCCACGTCCACACAATGCGCATACCACAGTTGCAGCCAGCGGTAAAATGTGGCGCGAAAAAAAGCGAATGGTGATTCCGCCATGTGCGCGTGTTTTAGCGCGACGTCGCGGCGCACCAGCGGAATTTGCTTCGCGAGCCAGCGCTCGAAATCGCGGGTCGCCTTTATGATGTCCATCAGCAGCGTACGCTAAACGTGCGCGAATCCGGCGCGGCTCGGCGCGCCTTTCAAGCGCGATTCGTAGATGGGGAAGCGCGCGGCGAGCTCCGCCACTTGCTTGCGCACACGCTGCTCCACGGCGGCATCGCCGATGTGGCCGAGGACTTCCGCGATCCACGCGCCGATCTGCTCCATTTCCGGCTCGCGCATGCCGCGCGTGGTGATCGAGGGGCCGCCCAGGCGGATTCCGCCGGCCTTCATGGGCGGCAGCGGATCGAACGGGATGGCGTTTTTGTTTACCGTGATTCCGGCGCGATCCAGCGCTTTTTCCGCGTCACTGCCGGTCAAACCGCGCGAGTGCAGCTCGATCAGGAAAAGGTGATTGTCCGTTCCACCGCTCACGATGCGGAATCCCTGCTTGGCGATGGACGCCGCGAGCGCCCGCGCGTTGGCGACAACTTGCCTCTGGTATTCGCGGAAGGACGGCTCCATAGCCTCTTTCAGGCACACGGCTTTTGCGGCGATGGTATGCACCAGCGGGCCGCCTTGCATGCCGGGGAAGGTGAGCCGGTCCAGCTCCTTCGCATAGGCGGCGCGGGAAAGCACCATTCCGGCGCGCGGACCGCGCAGCGTTTTGTGCGTTGTGGTGGAGACGATGTCAGCGTGCGGCACAGGGCTGGGGTGCAAGCCCGCGGCGACCAGGCCGGCAATGTGCGCCATGTCGACAAAGAAAATCGCGTCCACGGCCTTGGCGACTTTGCCCATGCGCTCGAACTCGATGACGCGCGAATACGCGCTGGCTCCCGCCACGATCATGCGCGGCTTGTGCTCGTGCGCCAGCTTTTCGATTTCGTCGTAATCGATGCGCTCGTCTTCCTGGCGCACGCCGTAAGCGATGAACTTGTACATGCGTCCCGAAAAATTCAGCGGGTGCCCGTGCGTCAGGTGACCGCCATGCGACAAGTTCATGCCCAGCACGGTGTCGCCGGGCTTCAGCGTGGCCATGTACACCGCGATGTTTGCGGAGGTTCCGGAATGCGCTTGCACGTTGGCGTGTTCCGCGCCAAATAATTCCTTAGCGCGATCGATGGCCAGTTGCTCGACCTTGTCGGCGTACTCGCAGCCGCCGTAGTAGCGCTTGCCCGGATAGCCCTCCGCGTACTTGTTGGTGAAAATCGAGCCCATGGCCTCCAGCACCGCTTCGGAGACCAGGTTCTCCGAAGGAATCAGCTCCAAAGTAGTAGCCTGGCGCTTCGCTTCGTCGCGCAGCAGTTGGGCGATCTGCGGATCGACTGCATCGAGCGGCCGGTTCATGCGGTCGTTAGCATCGGTAGTCATGGTTTAGTCCCCAGATTTGGCGGACTCCATCTTACACCGGAGAATTAATGTAGCGCCGTCCCTTTAGGACGGCATCCTCGGCCGGCGGAAGCCCCGGACTTCTAGTTTATCCTGAGCCTCGGCGTCCGATGAGCTGCAGTTTATCTTCCGTTTAGACTTGCCGCGATAGCTTCTTTCGCTGACGGAGAGCCAACGTATCGAACAAGGATATTCCGTCGCAAGGGAGGGTTCGCATGAGGTCTTATCGTGTCGGACGTCTTGCAAATGGCGTGCTGGTGATCCTGCTGGGTGCTTTCTCGCTGCTGATGGCGGCCGCGCCTGGCTATCACCTGCTGAAGAAATACAGCTTCGGCGCAGCGGAGGGGAGCACTCGCGAGTACTTTGACTACATCACGGTCGATTCCGCCGCGCGCCGCGTGTACCTTTCCCATGGCACGGAAATCAAGGTCATCGACGCCGACAGCGGCGCGCTGATCGCCAACATCACCGGTTTGAAGCAAGATCACGGCGTCGCCGTGGCCAGCGAGTTTGGCCGCGGCTTCATCAGCGACGGCGCGCAGGGCAAGGTGATCATTTTCGATCTAACGAGCCTCAAGGTGACCGGCGAAGCCCAGGCCGACAAGGACGCCGACAGCATCGTTTACGATCCTTTCTCGAAGCGTGTCTTCGTGATGAATGGCGATCCGCACAGCTCCACGGTGATCGACGCCAAGAGTGGCAGCGTGGTGGGGACCATCGATCTTGGTGGCGGCCCGGAGTTTGCCGTGGCCGATGGCAACGGAACTGTTTACGTCAATCTGGAAGATAAGAGCGAACTTGTGGCCATTGATTCCCGCACGCTAAAGATCAAATCGCGCTGGCCGCTCTCTCCCGCCGGAGCGCCTACGGCTCTCGCCATGGATGTTCCGCACCACCGGCTGTTCAGCGCAGGGCGCAATCCCCAGATGCTCGTGGTGCTGGACTCCGACAGCGGAAAGGTGCTCCAGTCATTCCCCATTTCCGCTGGCGTGGATGCCGCCGCCTTCGAGCCCGGAACCGGGCTGCTCTTCGTCTCTACGCGCGAGGGTATGGTCCACGTATTCCACGAAGACTCCCCCGACAAGTTCAGCGAAGCCGAAACCATCAAGACCGAATACGGCGCCAAAACAATGGGCCTCGACACCAAGACGCACAACCTGTTCCTGGACACGGCGGACTTTGCTCCGGCACCAGCCCCCACTGCGGAGCGGCCGCACCCGCAGCGCCCGGCGATTCAAGGAACGTTCCACGTGCTGGTTTACGGGCGGTGACGGAGCTTCCGGTCTTGGTGCTGACTAGCAGAGACCGCTGGGGCGAGCGGCGGTACCGGATTCCTGAGCGGGAACGGTCTGGGTGGTTGGCAGGGTGTAGGGTGTGGTTCCGGCCAGGTTCGCGATGCATTGCTGGATCACCTGGGGAACGGCGGAAAGTGTGGAAGGTAAATTCGGAATCGACTGGTCTGGCTTCTTGAAATTGAGCGCGCTGGTTAGATCGCCGACCATGGCGCGGCGCCAGGCGCTCAAATTGGGTACTTCGGCGCCGAAGCGAGTCTCCAGGAATCGCAACAGGGAAGTGTGATCGAAGAGGTCGGAGGACACGAAGCCGCCGCGACTGAACGGCGAGACGATCAGCATGGCGATACGAAAACCCAATCCAATCGGGCCGGTTATCGCGGAACTGCCGATTACGGTGGGGTCCGGTACCGCGGGCGCGGTGACATATTCGCCGGGCGTGCCGGGAGGCGCGGTTACTGGAGCGACGTGATCAAAAAATCCGCCATTTTCATCGTAGGTGACCAACAAAAGCGTCTTTGCCCACAGTGCGGGGTTCGCCGTTAAAGCACTGATGATGAGTGAAAGAGTGTTCTCACCAAAAATGGAAGGCGAAGGCGGATGGTCCGAGGTCACGACCGATCCCACCAGCCAGGAGACTTGCGGCAAATTGCCCGAGACCAGGTCGGCCAGGAAGTCCGCGGGAAACTGAGGGCGGAAGGCGTTTTGATGCAGCACCGAGGCCGGATCCTGAAAATTCTTGAAGTAGGAAAGAACATTGTCTGAGAGAATCCCGCCGAGAACCGTTTCATCCGGTGACGAGTAAACTTTCCAGGAAATCCCCCGAGCCTGGAGTTGCTCCGGCATGGTTGGGTAGGTGAGACGGCCGTAA
>CATPAM010000387.1 GCA_955651735.1 Candidatus Acidiferrales bacterium
CGCCTCGCCGGTGTCCGCCAATTCCTCGAGCGCATTCATGCCGTACTTAACGCCATCGATGCCGCCCCGTTCGTCACCATCGCTGCCGTTCACGGCGTTTGCTTCGGCGGTGGCTTCGAGCTCGCGCTTGCCTGCGACATCATCATCGCCGACAAAATGGCGCGCTTCGCCTTTCCCGAACTGCGCCTCGGCCTGATCCCCGGCTTCGGCGGCATCCCACGCCTCAAGCGCGACCTCGGCAACGCCTTCGTGCGCGATTTGCTTCTCACCGGCCGCAGCGTCAACGCCGCGCGCGCACAAGCCGTCGGCCTCGTCGCGCAACTCGCCGCCGAGGGCGAAGCCCTGAAGATCGCCCGCTCCACCGCCGCGCAAATCACCAAGTTCGACGCCGTCACCCGCGCCGCCGCCAAAAAATTCATCAAGCCCATCCCCCACGAAGAACTCCGCCGCGAAATCGACCTCTTCTGCGAACTCTTCACCCGCCCCGCTGTAATGGCCGCCCTGAAAAAATTCGTAGAATCTACCGACGCGATGCCCTATCTTCCGTAGCTTCCAAAATTCTTTGAGGACTAAAACCAATGCCAATCCTCAGCCTCGACCACGTGCAAATCGCCATCCCTGTCGCAAGCGAGGACCGCGCTCGCGCCTTCTACTCCGGAATCCTCGGCTTCACCGAAATCGAAAAGCCACCGCAAATGGCCGAGCGCAAGAGCATCTGGTTCGTCGCCGGCGCCGTAAATCTTCATCTCGGCATCGAGCCAGACTTCCATCCCGCCAAGCGCGCCCATCCCGCGTTCGTGGTCCATGGCCTCGACGCAATCCTCGCCGCCTGTGCGCGCGCCGGCCTCACCACTAAGCCGGACACTTCCTTCAACGGCTTCCGCCGCATCCACGTCTTCGACCCCTTCGGCAATCGCCTCGAACTAATGGAACGTTCTGTCGCATAGAACTTGGCGCACGTTGCAGGGGCGCGCTCCAGCGCGTCCCAGTCCTGCCCGCACCAAACCCAACAAACCTAGCCGTTCGGCGGATGTACTCGCCTATTGCTCTGCGGCATCTTCTTCATGGAGGCAACAAATGTCCGCAGAACTCATCGAACTTTCCAACACCCTCGCGCAAGCCACCGAGCGCGCGGCGGCCAACGTCGTCGCCGTTCATGCCGAAGCCCGCGGCTCCGCCAGCGGCGTAATCTGGCGCACCGGCATCATCATCACCGCCGAGCACGCGCTGCGCCGCGACGAAGAAATTCACGCGACCTTGCCGGATGGCCGCGTCGTGCCCGCAGCTCTCGCAGGCCGCGACCCATCAACCGATCTCGCCGTTCTGAAATGCGCGGAAGCCTCCGCTGCCATCGCCAATTTTGGCGACGTGGCCTCGCTCAAGCCTGGCAGCCTCACGCTGGTCGTAGGCCGCACCCGCGCCAGCGGTCCCGTGGCCGCCTTCGGTGTCGTCAGCCTCGTCGCGCCCGAGCGCCGCACCTGGACCGGCGCCGTCCTCGCGCCATACATCCGCCTCGACGTCGGCCTGCAACCCACCGCCATTGGCGGCGCCGTCGTTGATGCTCAAGGCCGCACCGTCGGCATCGCCACGCCGCGCTTCGCGCGCTTTGGCGCCATCGCCATCCCCGCGCCCGCGATCAATCTGGTCGTCGACATCTTGTTGAAAAAGGGCCACATCCCGCAAGGCTACCTCGGCGTTGGTCTGCAGCCGGTGCGTTTGCCCGACGCGCTCCGCCAATCCCTGCAGCGTAGCGAGAAAACCGCGGCCATCGTTCTCGAAGTCGAGCCAGAAAGCCCCGCGCACAAAGCCGGCATCGTCATAGGAGATATTCTTATCACGCTGGCGGGTCATCCGGTCGCACGCCTCGAAGACGTCCACGCACAACTCTACGGCGAAGCCATCGGCAAGCCCCTCGCGCTGAAATTCGTTCGTGGCGGCGCGACGCAGGAAGTGAACATCGTCGTCGGCGAACGCCCGCGCGGAGGCGAATAACATGCCCATCCATGGCTTCGGCGAAATCGCTGAACAACTTCGCCGTTCCACCGTTCTCGTCAGCCCGGGAGGTCGCGGCAATGGCTCCGGCGTGATCTGGTCCGCCGACGGCGTGATCGTCACCAACGCGCACGTCGCGCGCGCCTCGCAGATGCGCATCCAGCTCTGGGACGGCCGCGAGTTCGACGCCGCGCTCGTCTCGCGCGACACGCGACGCGATCTCGCCGAACTCCGCATCACCGCCGCGAATCTTCCCGCCGTGGCCGCCGCCGATTCCTCGCAAGTGCGTCCCGGTGAGCTCGCCATCGCCATCGGCAATCCGCTGGGCTTCGTCGGCGCGCTCACCACCGGTGTAGTCCACGCCGTCGGCCCGCTGCGCCGTTTCGGCTCCGAGCCCTGGGTGCAAGCCGACGTCCGCCTCGCCCCCGGCAATTCCGGCGGTCCGCTCGCCGACGCCCGCGGCCGCGTCATCGGCATCAACACCATGGTTGCCGGACGCCTGGCGCTCGCCGTGCCCAGCAACGCAGTGACGAATTTTCTCGCTAGCGATCCAATCGACGCCTGGCTCGGCGTAATGGTCGCCCCGGTGCGAGTCCCACGCCCCGGCAGCCGCTCGAACGCTTTCGGTCTCGTCTTGCTGGAAGTGGAACCGGACAGCCCTGCCGCAAACGCGTCTCTCTTGCTGGGCGACATTCTGCTCGGCACCGACGAAAAATCGTTCACGTCCCTCGACGATCTGGCCAGCTCTCTGCAGGGCTCTGGCCCCCGTCTTCTGCGCCTCGCATTTTTGCGCGGAGATTACGAGCGCTTCCGCCGCGTCACCGTACGGCTCGGCGCTCAGCGCATCCCCAGGAGCGCCGCTGCCGCGTGATTCGCGTCTTCCTCATCGCCAGTTCGCCGCTCGCTCGCGCCGCGCTGCAAAATCGCCTCAAGGCACAAAGCGTGAAAATTGTCGGCAGTGCCGCCGCCATCGACAGCCTTGGCGGCGAGCTCTCCGACTCGCAGGCAGATGTACTCCTGGTCGATTCTTCCGGCGAGCCGTCCGAAGCCATTATCGAATCGCTCGCTGACTCCGACCTCGCCGCTGAAATTCCCATTGTCGTGCTCACCGAAGCCGCCTCTGCCGCGGTATCCGTGCAAGCACTGCAAGCAGGAATCCGCGCCGTGCTTCCCAGCGAGATCTCCACCGATCAGCTCGCTGCCGCGCTCCAAGCCGCAGGCGCAGGGCTCGTCGTCTTGCATCCGACTGAAATTCCGGTAGCCTTCCCCGCCGCCGCGCAAGCCTCGCCCCCGCTCGCCGAACTCCCCGAGCCGCTCACCCGCCGCGAGCGCGAAGTCCTGCAAATGCTTGCCGCCGGCCTAGCCAACAAGGAAATCGCTGCACGCCTCAACATCTCCGACCACACCGCCAAATTCCACGTAGCCGCCATCCTCGGCAAACTCGGCGCCGCCACCCGCACCGAAGCCGTAGCCCTCGGCATCCGCCACGGCCTCGTCCTCCTCTGATCTTGCTGCCCGATCCTCTCCTTCCGGAAGAGTTTGGCTCGCCAGAAAGATCTGAGTTGGTACTCCTACGACCCAGGTACCAAATCTTTGGTGCTCTCGGCCCATAGCAGGCCATCGGGGCAGCCGCCTATTCTGCAAATGACCTCTGGGTCACCCTCGAATGGTTTCACTGATTGCTTTGTTGTTTGCTCTCCCTGTAGTGGGCCAAGGCTGTCCGCACGAAGGCCCCGACCACCGGTTGTTAGGCCGCATGGGCTGTCAGATCCAGCGGAAGCTGACCATCGAACACGCTCACCCTCCCCGAACGATTTGGTCATTCCACCTCTTGAAGGTCTCGGTGAAAATTGATCCCAAGCATCCTCACCTGCTGGTCGAATGGCCCGCGCGATCCCAAAAGCTATGGCGGTTCCGCGCCGGCTACCGCTGGGATGCCAACGCCAAAGCCTATATTTTTCCAGCCCTTGCGCTAAAAAAAGTCGATGAACCGATGCCCGAGTATCAAACGAACTCGCAACAACCTTCGAGGCCGAAGCCACCCTTCTCAGCATCTGTGGCAACGCCAGGTTCCACGTCACTATCCTCGGCTAACTCGGCGTCGCCACCTAAACCGAGCCCGTAGGCCTGAGCATCCTCCCCCGACCTCGCAAGTATTAGTGGAAATCTGGATAGATCTCGTCAGCAATCCAATAACTTGCTAGAACAATTGCAAACAGCGTTCCCACTAACCACAGTATCCAGCGTCGACGTCTCCAGACGGACTCAAGAGACGAGTGCAGCATGGCAACGTCCACGATGTAGGCTGCGCAATAGCAAACGTTGGCTAGCAATGCAAGGACGGCCATGGGCGGTAGAGAATTCAGCGTCAATGCCGGACGGAAATGGGGCCAAGTCGCTAGGAGCCAAACAACAACGACGGCGGTGAGGACAAGATTATAGACCAGGCGCCGCGGCTCCCAATAACGGATGGCATCCGCGAGTGGCCCTTGAAATGGACCGAGGGGTTTGCCCAAACCCGGCAATGGAGTTGGATGTAGGCCTTCCATAATGAGCCTCGCCGCCAGAATACGCCGTCCCTTGTCAGTGTCAAGTACTTTCTAACACAAAGTCAATTCCCCAGGGGCTCCGTTGGACGCACTCAGGAGCACATTGCAAACTGCCGTCTGCTCCCCTCCTTCTGAATTTTCATTCCTATCTCGATGGTGTTAAATTGGCCTATCCATGCGCACGATCGACCAAACCACGCAGGAGGTGCTGAACCTCGCCTCCAAGCATTTCCAGGTTCCCGCCAATTCCCTCGCGCCCGACGACGACTTTTTCAAGAAGCTCGGCATCGACAGCCTGCAAGCCCTCGAACTCCTCAGCCGCCTCGAAAATCATTTCGGCATCGAGCTCCCCGACTACGAAGTGCAAGGCGTAAGCGACTTCCGCACCCTAGCTTCCCGCATCCAATCCCGCCTCTGATGCTCGATCTCTCGAAGTATCAGTCCATCGCTGCCGCATTGAAGGATGCGCTGGACCAATTTGCCGATGAGACATGCCTGATCGAGGCTGACCGCGAGCGTGAGAAAGAACGCCTCACCTATCGTGACTTCAACCAGCGTGCGCTTCTCCTGGCGAAGGCCCTGCAGGATGCTGGTTTTAGGGCCGGTGATCGAGCGGCGATCATCATGACCAACCAGTCCAAGTGGCTTATTTCCGCCTACGCAATCCTGTATTGCGGCGGAGTGATGGTTCCTCTCGACTACAAGCTCACTCCCGACGAGCAATGGCAATTGCTCAGTCACTCCAACGCCACTTTCCTGGTCACCGAGTACCCAATTTGGCGGCACCTCGCCGCTTCCCACCGTCGCGCGTCGGCGATCCAGGTCAAAACCGTCTTGGCTACCGAAGCCCCTCCCAATGCCGCTCTTGACGGTGCACAGCGCTGGGAAGATTTCCAACGCCGCGGTGAGCCCGCATTTGTTGCCCGCAACCGCACCGATGTCGCCTCCATCGTCTATTCTTCCGGTACTGGCGGACGTCCCAAAGGCTGCATGACGACACACGAGAACTATCTCGAACAAGGCCATGCAATCACGCAGGTAATCGCATTTGACCCGGGGATTCGCTACCTTAGTATTCTTCCCACCAATCACGTGGTTGACTTCATGATGGGCTTTCTCCTCCCGTTTACTTCCGGAGCGACAGTGGTCCACCTGCGCACACTTCGGCCGGAATTCGTGCGCGACGCTTTCGCTCGCTACAAGATTGCTTACATGATGCTCGTGCCCCTGATTCTCAAAAACCTGAAGAAGGGAATGGAAGCCAACTTCGCGGCTTTGCCGAAAGGCAAACGCACCGCATTGAACGCCCTCATCCAAATAAATCGCGCTTTGACTCGTGATCGCCCCAGAGTTTGGCTCAGCCGGCGGCTTCTTGGCCAGGTGCACCGTGCGTTTGGCGGCGAATTGCGCGCGTTCGGTGTAGGAAGTGCCTTCACCGAACCCGCTACGATTCAATTTTTCCTGGATCTGGGCATCCCCGTCGCAAACGCCTATGGGCTAACCGAAGCGGGCACCGCCGTTTCGGTTAACGACCCGCGGACACCGCGCGCCGACACCGTCGGCAAGCCGCTTCCCGGCACGGAAGTACGTATTGTGAACCCGGACTCGGACGGCATCGGCGAACTCGCCGTCCGCGGCAAGACCGTAATGGCCGGTTACCTCGACGATCCCGAACTCACCGCCGAAACCATCGTCGACGGCTGGCTCATGACCGGTGACCTCGGCCGCTTCGATGCGACCGGCCATCTACAACTCTTCGGCCGCAAGAAGAACATGATTGTCACCGAAGAGGCTAAGAACATCTACCCCGAGGACATCGAAACCGTCTTCGAGGGCCTGCCCGTTAAGGAGTTCTGCGTCTTCGCTGCCAATTACATCTGGCCGCGGCGCTCCATGGCCGGCGAGCAGTTGGTCCTCGTTCTTCGCCTAGAGCAAGGCCAGACCCTCACCGACGAACTTCGCCTCGACATCTCCGCGCGCAACAACCGCCTGCTAAACTACAAGCGCGTGCATGGGATCGTCCTCTTCAACGAAGACTTTCCCCGCACGGCATCACTAAAGATTAAGCGCAATATCCTGGCGGAACGCCTCGCGCAGCTAGACCGCGCCTCCGCTGTTCTGCCGTTGTAGGGGCGTGCTTTAGTTCATCCTGAGAAACGAAGGGCGTGTCCCAGCGGCTTAGCCGCCCAGGGCCGTGCGACTTGGGGGGGCTTTCGGCCCCGACGCTAAAGAAAGGCGCCCAACAATGGGCTTCAGCCCCCGAGGAAACGGCTTAGCTTTTCAGCAAACTGCGAGCGGCAGGAGGTCTGCTCGTTGTGAGAGAAAGCTTCTTCGCCATCGTCAACCCCGCCGCGGGCGGCGGCCGCTCCGCCAAGCTGGCGGGACCAGCCATCGCACGCCTGCGCGAAAGCGGCCTCCGCGTTGACGTCATCGCCTCGACAGGTCCTGGTCACGCCGCAGACCTCGCTCGCGAAGCCTACGATCAAGGCTACCGCCGCTTCATCGCCGTCGGCGGCGATGGCACCGCTCACGAAATCCTCAACGGTATTTTCACGCACGCCGGAGCAGGCGCCCGCATCTCCCTCGGCTTTCTTCCCCTCGGCACCGGCAACTCCTTCCTTCGCGACTTCACGCAAGATGGTGCCGAAGCCGCGCTGCAAGCCCTCCTCGAAAATCGCAAGCGCCCCGTCGACCTCCTCCGCCTCACGCACTCCAAAGGCGAAATCTACGCCTTCAATTTGCTTAGTGTCGGATTTACCGCCGATGTCGCAACGCTGACCAATCGCCACTTCAAGTCGCTCGGTCCCTTCGGCTATCTTCTCGGCGTTTTCCTGCGCGTTGTGCAACTCCGCTGCCGTGCCTTCGCTCTCCGCTGTGACGACGACAAAAATTGGGACGAGCGCCGCTGTCTCTTTCTCACCTTCAACAACAGCAAGTACACCGGCGGCACCATGCTCATCGCTCCGCATTCCGACCCCACCGACGGCCTCATCGAATTCGTCCGCTGGGGCCCCATCGGCCGCCTCGGCCTTCTGCGTATGCTCCCAAAACTCTACGACGGCACGCACATCCAGCATCCGCTAGCCTCGCGCCGCGCCGTGCGCCGCGTCGAATTCAATTTGCCCGCCCCCATCGATGTCATGATCGACGGTGAAATCGCCACCCTCGATTGCCGCTCGCTCGACATCATCCCCGGCGCCGTGGACATGCACATATGAAGCGTGCCTACTTCGCGCTGCGCAGCGCGCTTCTCTGGATTCTCAGCCTCGTGCATTTTTTCATCGCCGCGCCCTTTCTCGTCTTCCTCAATATTTTTCTCGACATGCGCAAACACGACTGGCTGCAGCGCGCCTTCTGCCGCCGCATCGCCTTCCTTTCCGGCGCCCGCGTCAAAGTTATCCGCTCCCCCGGCTTCGATCCCCAGCGCACCTCCTTCTTCATGGTCAATCACGTCAACGTTTTCGATCCCTTCATTCTCTACTGCGCCATTCCGCAACTCGTGCGCGGCTGGGAGCTCGAATCCCATTTCAAAATCCCGGCCTACGGCTGGCTCATGAAGCGTTTCGGCAACGTCCCCGTCCCCGAGGTGCGCCGCCCTTCCGACATCAAGCGCATGTGGCGCCTCACGCAGGACGCCACCAATCGCGGCACCAGCCTCATCATTTTTCCCGAAGCCAAGCGCACGCGCGATGGCCACGTCAACGAATTCCAGGACGGCGGCTTCCGCCTCGCGCAACAACTCGGCGTCCCCATCGTTCCCGTCAGCCTCGTCGGTTCCTTCCAGCATCACCGCACCGGGCACTGGATGCTCTGGCCCGCCACCGTCACCGTCCATCTCCACGACACCATCGACACCACCAGCCTGACGAAGCACGACGTCCCCGCCCTCCGCGACCGCGTCTACAAGTTAATTTCGACTCCCGTAGAGGATGCTTTCCGCTGACCTAGTTGGAAGTTGGAAATTTTAGAGACTAAGGCGGATCCCTGGCAGCACCCGCCCCGCCCGCGTCTCCTGCCAGGTATACAC
>CATPAM010000388.1 GCA_955651735.1 Candidatus Acidiferrales bacterium
GGCAAACTGTTCAACACACTTCCCGTCACGCTTAAATCCATTTACGAGAAGTTGCCTGACTTTATTCAATTGAGCACGAAGTACGACCCTCATGGAAAATTCCACAACGAATTCCTGAACAAGAACATCTTTGGGAGCTAGCTCCGAACTCCCCGGGACAAATAGCGGAATTCCGCGCACTGAATATTTACGTCAAAGAGGCGGCGTTAGTCCTTGGCCGTTGGCAGCCCAGCGTCAACCCAGCCTTTCCAGCCGCCGTCCATCGATTCCACATTGTTGTAGCCCATCTTTTGCAGATTATCCGCCACGAGCGCCGAGCGAAAACCCCCGCCGCAATACAAAATCAGCTTCGCGCCCGTATCCGGGATGCGCTGCTCAATGTCACGCTCGATGATTCCCCGGCCCAGGTGTACGGCATTGGGAACATGCCCTTTGGCCCACTCGTTGTCTTCGCGCACATCAATCAGCAAAAATCTCTCGCCGGCGTCCATGCGGCGCTTTACGTCGGGAACGTTCGTTTCCTTGACGCGCTTTTTCGCGTCCTGCACAAGCTTCAAGAATTGTGGTGCATGCGCCATCGGCGCCTCCCTTGCCAAAATATGTTCAGGAAAAGCGTAGCACGCCCGCGCGGCCTGTGCGCATGCTATCGATTCTCACCCGCCGCCGCGGATTTTGGCTCGCCCTTGGCCGCCAGAGCCCGCACCAGGTTCACCAAATTCCACCGCAGCTTTTCCGACACACGCTCGCCTTCCGCCATCATTTTCCCTTTGCCCTTGGTGATGATGTAGAAGATCTCGCCGTCGGTCACGTTGGCCAGCGTCGCAGGGTCGCGCCAGTCGTGCATGGTCAACTTCATCGACTCCACTACGTCGCCTTTGCCGTCGCCTTTGGCTCCATGGCACATCTCGCAGTCATACCCAAACACCTTGCGCGCCTCGGCAAGGCCTTCCGCGCTGGATTTCACCGGATTTGCGCGCGCCGCATCCGCCGCGGGAATCTTGTAGTCGTCCGCTGCCCCTTTGGGCTTGTCGGAATTCTCTTGCGCGTTGTGCCTCGCCCAGGTAGCGCCGAGGCCCGCAAGCAGAACCGCGCCTAGCAGAAGGAGAAAACGCTTCATGTCGGCTCCTTACAGGGCGCAACGGTGCCGAAGGAGAGGTTCGGTTGCATTTGTCGCGGATTCTACGCCCGCAAGAGCTGCAGCGCCAGCCGGAAAAGGATATTAGTTCTTGGTTGACGCCTGCTGCGGGAGCGTCTTGCTCGCCGGGAGTGTGCATGCGCCACGAGAGCTGGCATCGCCTGCTCCAGCGCGGAAACGGCTGGACTCCCGCACCCGCGTGCGCAATCCATCGATCACGGGGGGAAGGGGATTGTGCGCTGCGCCGCGCTCCAGAAAAATCATCAACGCCGCTTCCCCGGGCGCGTCCAGGCTCGAGCTGATGCCTACGCCCTGCACTCCTGGTTGGCTCATCTGTTCTTGCGCGCTCGCTTGGTGTACCCGCTTCGCTCGCACCAGCTCCGCTTCGGAGATCGGATACACCTCCGGCGCTGCAGTCGCTTCCTCGATCTGCGCGCTCTCCTCCGCGGAGAGCGCCCCGCGCCTCGCGAACACTGAACCTTCCACAATGCGGGTGCGCACACCATCCACCTGCGCAGGAATGCCGGTTCGTGGCTGTCCTGCCGTCACGAAAAACAAAATCGCTGCCTCGTGCGGGTTGTCGCGGCTCGCCCCCACGCCAATGGCCTGCACCTCCGAGTGTGCCAGCAACTCCGGCGCATGCGCATCGCGCGCGGCGGTAGCGTTCTGCATGGCTTCCGGAGCGACCGTTGCGCCGGCCTGCGTGCTGCTCGCCGCGGCAGGTTTGTTCGGCAAGCTGCACCCGATTACCGCGTGGGCCCCGCCGCCGACAAATGTCACATTGTTCCCACCGCTTGCAAAAAAATTCAGTACTATACCGACAGGATTGCCAACCGTATCGGTGTCCGAGCCGGCAAACAGCAAAGCCACGGGATCGGCGGAACCTTGCGAAACGATTAGCGAGCCGGAATCGCCCTGCGCGCTGAAGCTCCCTCCGGCAATGTCCACCTGATTGGTGTAGTTCACGGTGAAGGTGGTGCCCGTGCCACAGCCTTTTTGGTACTGCACGGCGTTGACGTTCACCGCCACGGCCAGCACCGTCGAGCACGTCAATCCCGTCGAGCGGCCGCTCTTCGCCACTCCCATGCCCAGCGTCGCCCCCACTCCGGAGCCCGCGTGCGGCGCTCCAGGCACCGGTACGCCGTTAGCGTCTGCGGTTGCGCCCAAATAGAGGACGTTTCCACTGGCATCAACATTGCCGGCCACGATTTGCGCGATCGCCGCGTCGATCTTCGGCAACGCTCCAGTCTCCAAATTGTAGAACGCGCTGAGGTTGGCCACCGTACGCGCGCCGGACGTAGTACACGTCGCGGTATCAATCAAACCAGGCTGAATAATAGGATCGCCAATCTGCGCAATGTCGCTGCGCGCCAGTACGTGCGTATTGCTGAGGATGTATTGCGCGCCTCCACGTGTCACCAGCGAACCCAATGTTGCACCGCAACAGGTGATCGTACGCGTGGTTGTATTCGTGCTCGAATCACTGGCGTTCCCGCCGGACGTTCCCAACTGGATCGCCCCGGACTGTGCGTTCTGGTTTCCCGGCTGAATGGTCACCGTTGCGCTGCCGGACGCGGAGCCATTCGCCTGCGAAACCGCGCTCACTGTCACCGTGGTGGTAATACTGTTGCCTTTGCTATCGGATTTTGTCGGAACGCCGCTGGGCGCAACATACAGCCCGCTCGTCGATATGAATCCGATGGTCTGGCTGCCGCCGGCGATGCCGTTGACCTCCCAGGTGACCGCGCTGCTCGGCGCTCCGTTCACCGACGCCGTGAATTGCTGCGTTCCGAAATTTGCGACACTAGCCGCACTCGGCGACACGCTCACCGAAGTGGGAGCACCGGTCACCGTAACCGTTGCGGACGCGAATTTCGTGGAATCCGCCTGTGAAGTAGCGGTCACGGTCGCCTGCGGCGGGTTCGGCGTCGTTGCCGGCGTGGTGTACAGCCCCGTGATGGAAATGGTTCCGTTGGCGGCTCCACCGGCTACGCTCCAGGTCACGGCGGCATTCGACGTGCCCGTTACCGTGGCCGTGAACTGCTGCGTGTTGCCCACCGCGACGCTCGCGGCCGTAGGTGCGACGGAAATGGTAATGGCGGTCGTCTTGGGTGACGTCCCACCGCAACCGGCAAGCAAAACAGTAGCGCAACCTAGACCGAGAAATACGCGTCGCATGAAGATCCTCAACCGGAGGGGCAGGAGGCCCATTCAAGAGAAATCAAAGGGCGGACGCACCGACAGCAGTACCCATGAAATTGGACTGCTGGGGCCCGGAAAAAGATGCTTGCCGCGTATGCGCAAACGTAACAGATTCGGCACAGCGCGGGACCTCCGCGGTCAGTCCATGTCGCGCCAGTTGGAGCCGACGCAGATTTCCACTTCCAGCGGAACGGCCAACTTGTACACGTTTTCCATCTCTTCGCGCACCAATTTGGTGAGTTCCTTGCGTTCGCTCGCAGGCCCTTCGAAGAGCAGTTCGTCGTGGACCTGCAAAATCATCTTGGCTTCGAATTTTTCCGTGGCCAGCCGCCGGTCGATGGCGATCATGGCCAGCTTGATGAGGTCCGCCGCCGTTCCCTGCAGTGGAGAATTGAGTGCGGTGCGTTCCGCGAAATTGCGAATCTGTAATTGCGGCGATGTGATGTCCGGAATGGGCCGAATGCGGCCAAACAGTGTTTTGGCCACTCCCGTTTGCCGCGTTCCCATCAATACATCGTCGAGATATTTTTTGACGCCGCGATACCGCTCGAAATAGGCGTGGATGAATTGCGCCGCTTCCTTCTGCGGCACGCCGATCTGCTGTGCCAAGCCGAACGGCGATAACCCGTAAATAATTCCGTAGTTGATGGCTTTCGAGGCGCGGCGATGCTCCGCGGTCTGCGCCATCGGCCCCACCCCAAAAACTTCCTGCGCGGTGCGCTCGTGAATGTCCTGCCCGGTGCGAAATGCTTCCAGCAGCACCGCGTCCTGCGAAAAATGCGCCATGACGCGCAATTCAATTTGCGAGTAATCCGCGGCAAGTAGGATCTTCCCTGCCTCGGCCACAAATGCCGCGCGAATCTGCCTGCCCAGCTCCGTCCGAATCGGAATATTTTGCAAATTGGGATCGGACGAACTAAGCCGTCCTGTTGCCGTACCGGTCTGCGAAAAACTGGTGTGCAGCCGGCCCGTCTCGCGATTGATCAGTTTTGGCAGGGAATCCACGTACGTCGATTTCAACTTGGCGATTTCGCGATACTCGATGATTTTCGCGGGCAGTGGGTGCTGTGCCGAAAGTTCTTCGAGAATGTCCGCAGCGGTCGACCGCACCCGCCCGCGGCCTCGCCGTGCTGGCGGAAGCAGGTTCAGCTTGTCAAAAAGAATTTCCGCAAGCTGCGTCGGTGAATTGACGTTGAATTCCGTTCCCGCGATCTCCCAGATTTCTTTTTCCAGCCGCCGCACTTCCTTTTCCATCGCCAACGACATCGCGTCCAGCGCTTTCGGGTCCACGCGCACGCCATTGCGTTCAATGTCCGCGAGCACGGCGGCCACCGGCAGATCGATCGTTTCATAGACGCTTTGCAGCTCCTGCGCATCGATTTGCGCGCGCAGCGCCGGCGCCAGCCGGTGCAGGTAATCCGCTCGCTCGCCCGCAGCGCCGCCGAGCATGGCGTTGAACTGCCGCATCACCACGTCGGTGAAATTGTGGTTTGCCGTCGTCGGCCGCAGCAAATACGAATAAATCTGTGTGGCATGCTGGATGTTTGGCGCTTTGCCGCCCAGAATCTGCAGCAACTTTGGATCGTGCACGATCTTCGGGCGCTTGGCATCCGCCAAGAATGCGGACAAGATTTGCAGCGCTTCACCCTTTTCATCGAGCCCCACCGCGCGGCCCTCGCCAGCTTTCGACGAAACTTCAATCGACGCGATGCGCGTGCCGAAGCCCTCGGCTTCGCGCTCGCCAGCCTCCAGGTTCAGCCACACGGAC
>CATPAM010000389.1 GCA_955651735.1 Candidatus Acidiferrales bacterium
ACTCCCCAGGCGCAAAAGTTTCATATCAATTCGCAGCGACTGCAAGGAACGCTGGAGAAGTTAAGCGAGTTTGGACGCAATCCGGAAGGTGGCGTCACGCGCCTCGCTTATTCGGATACCGAACTGCCCGCTCGTGAATACATCATCGGGCTGATGAAGCAAGCCGGACTCAAGGTGCGTGCGGACCCCGCCGGCAATCTTTTTGGCAGGCGCGCAGGCTCCGAGAACCTGCCGGTCCTGCTCTTCGGTTCGCATATCGACTCCGTCGTTAAAGGCGGAAACTTCGACGGCGATGTAGGAAGCCTCGGCGGAATCGAGGTCATCAACGCGCTGAACGAGGGAGCCGTCAAGACCCGGCACTCGCTCGAAGTGGTCATCTGGATGAACGAAGAAGGCAATCACTTCGGCGTGGGCACCATGGGCTCCGGGATTGCTGCCGGACTGATCGGCCCGGAGATACTTGGACGGAAAGATGAGCAAGGCCTCACGGTCGCGGATTGGCTGCGTCGCTATGGCCAGGATCCGACTCATCTCACGGATGCACGCATCGCGCCCGGCGCCCTCGCTGCCTACCTCGAATTGCACATTGAACAGGGCCCAAACCTCGACGAGGCCAAGATTCCCATCGGTATCGTCCAAGGCATCGTCGGTCTCAAACGCTGGCGCTGCGTGGCCACCGGCTTCGCCAATCATGCGGGCACCACGCCCATGGACCGCAGAAAAGATGCTCTCGCTGCGGCGTCGCGCGACTTGCTCGCCGTGCGCGAAGTCGTACGCGCGGAAACTGGCCGCCAGGTCGGCACCGTCGGCTACATGAAGGCGGAGCCCGGAGCGGTCAACGTCATTCCCGGCCGCGTGGAGTTCCCAATCGAGCTGCGCGATCTGGACGCCGTCAAGATTGACCGCATGTGGGACCAGGTCCAAGTGAAGCTGACGCAAATCGACAAAGAGGAAAACGTTGAGACCCGCTGCACGGAGTTCGATGACGTGGTGCCGGCGCGTACGGACCCGTCCATGCAGGCAGCAATCCGCGATGCGGCGAAATCACTCGGACTCGCCACCATGGATCTGCCGAGCGGCGCGGTGCACGACGCCCAGCAAATGGCCAAGCTGGCGCCCTTCGGGATGATCTTCGTCCCCAGCCGCGACGGTATCAGTCACTCCCCCAAAGAATTCACGTCCGGACCGGATGTAGCCAACGGCGCCGAAGTTCTCTACCGCACGCTGCTGCTTGTGGATAGTCAGCCAGATCGCAGATAGCGAACATCCCTGTAACTCTGAGAGATAATTATTTGCGAAGAGCACTCAGCAAGTGTCCACGTATCGAGGCGTCTAGAAGCTGAATCGTGTGGAGCACGGGAATTCTCTTTCCGGCGCGCTCCAGCGAGGCTTGCAACTGCAAGATGCAGCCGGGATTTCCGGTGACCACCACATCCGCGTCCAGCGACGCGATTAGCCCCGCCTTGCGGTCTCCTAGCGCGTTCGCTGCGTTCGGCTGTATCAAATTGTAGATCCCGGCAGAGCCGCAGCAGATGACTGCTTCCGGAATCTCCAGAAGCTCCAGCCCGGGAATTTCCGCGAGCAAATTTCTCGGCTGGGCACGCACTCCCTGTGCGTGTTGCAAATGGCACGAATCGTGAAACGCCACCTTCAGCCGCAGTGGAGTTCGTTGCGCGCGCTTTGGCAACGCCGCCAGCACTTCGCTCACGTCTTTGCACTTCGCGGAAAATTTCTTCGCCCGCTCCGCATAATTCGGATCGTCCCGCAACAAATGTCCGTACTCCTTAACGTTCGACCCGCATCCTGCCGCGTTGGTCACGATCGTATCCACTCCTGCCCACTCAAAAACCTTGATCAAGTGACGCGCCAGCGCCACCGCGCCTTCTTCCTCACCGGCGTGAACTAGCAGAGCTCCACAGCACGGCTGATCGGCCGGGCTGACCACCTCGCATCCCTCCGCCGCCAGCACCCGTGCCGTCGCCGCATTCTCCTGCGGAAAAAATTCGCGCTGCACGCACCCCAGCAGCAGGCCGACTCGCCGCCGCTTCTCGCCCACCGCGGGAGTAACCTCTGCGACCGCTTCCGACGCCGGCAATTCCGGCAGCAACGCTTCCATGGCCTGCAAGCGTTTCGGCAACACTCGCAACACGCCGCTGCCCCGCACCAACCTCCTCATCCCCGACCTCTGGTACAAAAGCAGCGGCACCCGCGTCAGGCGCAAGCGCTCCGGACGCGTGAACAGCCCGAAAATCAATCGCCTATAGAGTCTCTCGAGCCGTCCGCGGTCATACTTCCGTTCAATCTGCGCCCGCGTCGCCTCAATCAGCTTTCCGTAATCCACCCCCGAAGGGCACGCCGTCATGCACGCCATGCACCCCAGGCACGTATCGAAGTGTCCTACCCACTGCGAATTGATGTCCGCCTTTCCGTCAGCCGCCAACTTCATCAGATAAATTCGCCCGCGCGGTGAATCCATTTCTTCGTTCCACAGCGCGTACGTCGGGCACACCGGCAAGCAAAATCCGCAGTGCACGCACTGGTCAATAATCTCCCGCGAAGGCGGATGCTGCGCATCAAAAGCGCCGCCGCCGCTAATTACTTCCCTTTTTTCTGTAAATTCCGTCTGATTCGTCGGCATATTCCGTTTGCCTGCTCTGAATCCTCTGTGCGCTTCCCTCTGTGCGCTCTGGGAGAAGCCTTCTTCTTTACGCGCCAGCCGCCGTTCGCGGATTTAAATCCCGCCCACAAACCGTCCCGGGTTCAAAGTGCCCTGCGGATCGAATTGCCGCTTCACCGCGCTCATCAACGGCAATACATCACCCGCATTCCCCCATGCGTCAAACTCCGCC
>CATPAM010000390.1 GCA_955651735.1 Candidatus Acidiferrales bacterium
ACCGCCAGCACCGCCCACCATGCGCTCACAGCACTTCGCATCAAACGCTTCGCGATCATGCCATCCCTCCGAAATCATGAATACCTAAGGAATCAACGCTGCTTTGCCCTGGGACACACCAGATGCCGGCCATCTCCGCGCAACCTTAGACGCGCCCGCCGCGCAAGGGTTTCTTCGATGCGCCCTTAGAATAGGCCGGCCGGTATTATTCGTCGAAATTCCCATCGTCGCGGTGCTGACTCGCCGCCTTCGGCACGATGTGCGGGATCCCCGCGTCATTCATCCTCTTATTGAGCGCCGGTAGATCCTCGTCGACTAGTTTCTTGACTTGCGCGGAAGCATCGCTGACGAGCGGGCTTAATTCCGCGAGCTTCTCCTTCTGTTGTCCACCGGGAGCCGCCGCGAATCCGTCCAGATCCTGCAAGAGACCCTGCACCTGGTTGGGCAAAGGTTCGGGCTTCCATTCAAACGGTGGACCGGCATTGCCGAGCCCTGCGCGTTCGCGGGCGTATTTCTCGGCGACCTTGTCCACCTTCTTTTGCAGCTCGTCCGCCGCCTTCTGTATCTCGTCAGGGATTTTTGGTGCGTCGGGTTTGCCTGCATCCGCCTTCCATTGCGCGCGCACCGCACTCAACGCATCCTTCAGTCCCTGGATCGTTTTGCGGTCTTTGGCCGCGGTCTTTTCCATCGCGTATAACTGATCCATCGCTGCGCGCCGCGCCGCGCGATCCTCCGGAGAAAGCTGAACGTGCGGGTCATCCTCGACCACTACTTCCTGGCTTGCTTCCTTCGTCCCCGCCTTGATTTTGACCGTGTACTTTCCGGGCTCTACCCGGGGACCGCGCGGTCCTTCCCAGTAACCGGCATTGATGGCCTCCATTTGTTCTGGCGTGGGTTCGGCTGCCGGGTTGTAGCGCAGGTCCCAATTCGTGCGATTCACGCCGGCAGCACCCGGCCCGTCAAACTCCCGCACTACCTTCCCGTCTTTGTCGGTGACGGTGATCTTGACCTTGCCTTCCTTCTTTGGCTCGGTGGCGGATTTGCTCTTTTCCTCTGTGGCGATCTTGCCCTTGTCCTCGGGTTTTGCCGAAGCAGTGTTGTCCTTCTCATCCTTGTCTGCCTTTTGTTCCGTCTTCGGCGGCTCGGGCGGCACGGCTTCCTTCAAGTAGTAGTTCAGAATCGCGCCGTACGGGGGATTCTTCGCCGTAAAGAATTTCTGCCCTCCGCTCCAGCGCCGCATCCTGATGTTGAAAGTGGTAGCTGCGTGCGGCGGGAAAAACATCAGATCGCCGTTCAACACGCTGGCGTCCATCTTTTCGATCGGAGTGATGTCGTCGAAGATCCATATCGAGCGTCCGTGCGTGGCCAGCACCAGGTCGTTTTCACGCGCTTGTATTTGAATATCGTCTACCGGCACGGTGGGAAAATTGTTTTTCAGCGCGGTCCAGTTCGCGCCGCGGTCCCAGGACACCCACAGCCCGAATTCCAGTCCGGCAAACAGGAGGTTTTGATTCCGCGGATGTTCGCGAACCACGTGCACGCTTCCGGCGGAATCCGGAATGCCGTTGCGAATCGCTTTCCATGTCTCGCCGTAATCTTTGGTCACGAAAATGTAGATTCCGTAGTCGTCGTTGCGATGTGCATCGAACGTTACAAACGCCGCTCCTTCTCCGGCCCTCGACGCCACCACGCGGCTGACGTACGTGCCCTTAGGCACACCCGGAACGCGCACAGCCGCATTCTTCCAGGTCTTTCCTCCATCGCGTGTCACCTGCACGTTCCCGTCGTCGACCCCGACCCACAGCACGTTTGGCGCCAAAGGTGATTCGCTCAGCGTGGTGATGGTGGGATATTCCTGCACGCCATCGTGCCGCGATAGCGTGTTCTTGTCCGGCGTTTTCCCGAAGATTTGCAGCTTGTTGCGGTCCACGCCGGTGGTGAGGTCGCCGCCAAGCCGCGTCCAGGTATCGCCGCGGTCCGTGGATTTGAACAAGTAATTTCCGCCGTAGTAGATGGTCGTATGGTTGTGCGCGGAAATCGCCACCGGCGAATTCCACTGGAAGCGGTAATGCGACTCGCCGTATTTCGCTTCCGGCGATATCGAGCGCTGCTGCCCGGTGCGCAAATCGCGTCGGTCAATGTTACCGTCCTGCGATTCCGCGTACACGATCCACGGTTCCACGGGATCGATCGCCGCGTAAAATCCGTCGCCGCCGTGAATCACAAACCAGTCTTCATTGGTGATGCCGTCGCGCGCCAGGGATTGGCTTGGGCCGCACCAGCTTCCGTTGTCCTGCAGGCCGCCGCAAATGTGGTAGGGCTTTTCGTTGTCGAGGGCAATCTCATAAAACTGGCCAATAGCGATCGTGTTGACGAAGTCCCACGTTCGCCCGGCGTCGTAGCTCCAGTGGATTCCGCCGTCGCTCCCCGCCAGCATGTGATTCGAATCCGCCGGATCGATCCACAGCGCATGAAAATCGCCGTGAATCCCTTTAACGCGATCCGTCACGAATTTCTTACCGCCGTCCTCGGAGTAAAACATTTGCGCACCCAGTTCCCAGATGCGCAAATCATTATTGGGATCGATGCGAATCTGGCTGTAGTAGGAAGGCCGTGGATTGGTGTCGCCCATTTTCTTCCACGTCTCCCCCTTGTCTTCACTGCGGAATGTTCCGCCCTTTTCGTGCTGCACCACCGCGTAAACGATGTTTGGGTCCTTGCGGTAGATGTCCAGCCCGATGCGCCCGGTGTCGCCGCGATTCTCGTACGGCATAGCCTTGGTCAGTTTCTTCCAAGTCGCGCCGCCGTCGGTCGTTTTGTATATGCCGCTGTCCGGGCCGCCACCGTTAAATCCGTAGGGCGTGCGGCGGCGCTCATACGCAGCGGCGTACAGAATGTCCGGGCTCTGCGGGTCCATGGCAATATCGCTCACGCCCGTGTCGTCATTTATCTTCAAGACCTGCGACCAAGTCTTGCCGCCGTCCGTGGTCTTGTAAACCCCGCGCTCCGCGTTCGGACCCCACAAATGGCCCTCGGCCGCCACGTACACCACCTCCGGATTTCGCGGATGAATCACAATGCGCCCAATGTGATGAGTCGCGCGCAGGCCCATGTTCTGCCAGGTCTTGCCGTCGTCCAGCGACTTGTACGCGCCGTCGCCCCACGACGAGCTCTGCCGGTTGTTCGGCTCGCCCGATCCGACCCATACTACCGAGGGGTCGGACGGCGCGATCGCGATGTCGCCAATCGTCGACACCGCCTCTTTGTCGAACGCCGGCGTCCAAGTGGTGCCATTGTTGGTGGTCTTCCACACGCCGCCGGAAGCCACGCCCACAAAAACAATGTTTGGATTGCTCTCCACCACCGCGAAGTCATCGATGCGCCCGCCCATCACCGCGGGGCCGATCTCGCGCAGCTCCAGGCTCTTCAGCTTATCGGTCGGATTCGGCTGGTCCGCGGGCCGGGGCTCCGCTCCAGCAATAAGCGCCACGCCAAACAACCCTGCGGCTGCTGCCAACTTCAAAGCAAACGACAATCGCTTCATGATTCTGTCCCTCATCGCGCGGCGCGGCATCATACTCCGCTGCTTTACCACGCGCATCATTTGTTTGCGGAAACGACACGGTCCCGTGCTGCAACAGACGCGCGCCGCCGCACCGCGGTTTCGCCGCCCGCTACACAAGCCGGAATGCCCATGCTAGGCTATCCGGCTACTCCATTGGCCGCCTCTTCAGCGTGAATCGCCACTCTCATGCACGGGAATTTTCCGCGCTCCAACTTCCTTTGCAGGTAACGCTGCTTTCTTTCGCCTTGATTCTCGCCGACGCGGCTTCCACCGCCGCGCAACAAGTTCGCCCTCCCGCTGCCAAGGGCGGCGTCGCCGAGCTATCTGCCACCGGCCCGCAGCGCCGCCAGGGGAATCTCTTCATCGCCGACGACGACGTCGACATCCACTACGCCGGCCAGCGCCTGCGCGCCGATCACATCGAGTACAACGATGAGACTACGGAAGCGTTCGCGCGCGGCCACGTCCGATACGACTTCGAAAATCAGCGCCTCGAAGCCGAGGAAGCCCACTACAACGTTGGCACCGGCCGCGGCACGTTTATCAACGTTCGCGGCACGGTAAAAATCGAGCGCCAACCGAACCCCACCATCCTGGTTACCGACAACCCGCTCTATTTCGAGGCTCGCCTGGTGGAACGGTTTGGAAACGACTTCTACATTATTCACCAGGCATGGATCACGGTCTGTGACCCGCGTCAACCAAAGTGGCAGTTTTACGCGCCGCGCGCCCGCGTGCGCCTCGGCAAAACGATGGCCCTGGTAAACGCCAACTTCCGCTTGTTTCGTGTTCCGCTGATCTGGATGCCGTACGCCACCGCGCCTGCTGGCGCCAAGATTCGCCAGTCCGGCCTGCTGGTGCCTGTCGCCGGCAACAGCACCAGCAAAGGTTTTGTGTTCGGTGATGAATTTTACTGGGCACCCGCAAGTTGGATGGACACCACGCTCGGCGCGGAGTATCTCAGCAGGCGCGGCTCCGCGGAACGCGCCCAGTTCCGCGCCACACCCTGGGAGAACACCACCATACGCTACACCTATTTCGGCGTGATCGACCGGGAGCATCAGGGCGGTCACCAGCAGCGCCTCTCGCTACAATCGCTACTGCCGCACGATTGGCGCTTCGTTGCCGACGTCAACGAGCTTTCCTCGCTTACCTTCCAACTGGCCTTCTCTCCCACCTATGGCGAGGCCATCAATTCCGATATTCGCAGCTCCATTTTTCTCACTCGCAATTTCAGGGGTTTCAGTTTCAACCTTGCGTCGCTCAACGACAGGAGCTTCCTCAATACCAACCCGGAGATGAGCGTGACTTTGCGCAATGCGCCGCAGGCCAGATTCGGTTCCGTCGAGCAGCAACCCTGGCGGCGCCTGCCCTTCTATTTTGGATTTGACGCCTTCGCCGGCGCAGTTAAGCGCGACGACCTCGGTTTTGCTCCGAGCCCCACGTACCTGCCTATCGAGACTCCGAATCTTGTCTCGCGCACGGAGTTCGCACCGCGCGTGACGCTGCCCTTCCATTTCGGACCGTGGCTCAATGCCACCGCGACCGCCGCTTTTCGCGCCACGTATTACGGGGCGTCCCTCACTCCTGCCGGTGTCGTTAGCCCGCAGTCGCTCATGCGCCACGACGGCGAGTTCACTCTCGATCTTCGCCTCCCGACGTTGGAACGTTTCTTCGACCCCGTCCCGCCCGACAAAAGCAAACCCCGCAAACGCTTCAAGCACACCATCGAACCGCACATCACCTATCGCGATGTCACCGGCATCGACAATTTCCTGCAATTCATCCGCTTTGACGCCGACGCCACCCGCACCAACACCAACGAAGTCGAGTATGGCGTCACCCAGCGCTTCTGGATGAAATCCGGCGATGACCAGCCGCAAGAGCTGCTCTCTTGGAGCCTGCTGCAAAAACATTATTTCGATCCCACGTTTGGCGGCGCCATTCTCACCGGCCAGCGCAACGTTTTCGAAGCTCTCGACTCCATCTCGCCATTCGCCTTTGCTCTCGGGCCGCGCAACTCTTCGCCCATCGTCAGCGACTTCAAGGTCACTCCCGGCGGCCTCTTTGATACCGAGCATTTGCTCGAATTCGACCCGCAGCTCAACAAAATTACCGTCATCGGCACGCTCGTTAAGGTCAAGCCCTATCGCGAATTTTTCGCCACCGTGGCCCATTTCCGCTTGCAGGACAATCCCATCCTGCAGCCGCTCTCCAACCAAGTGCGCGTGCTCATGGGCTACGGCAGTGAAACCCGCCGCGGTTTCAACCTCACCACCGGCATCAGCTACGACATCACCAACAGCGCTCTGCAAAATCAACTCGTGCAGATCAGCTACAACGGCAGATGCTGCGGCATCGCCCTCGAATACCGCCGCATCGCGCTCGGTCAGGTACGCACCGACAACCAGTTCCGCGTCGCCTTCATCATCGCCAACATCGGCACCTTCGGAAACCTCCGCCACCAGGAAAAAATCTTTTAGCTGTCTCCTCTTTCCTCTCTTCTCTGTGCCCCCGTGCCCTCTGTGCTAAATTCTTTCCGTTAGCGCCAAATGACCGACACCGACCTAGCCCTTGCCTCCATCGAAGAAGTCGCCCGTCTGTATCGCAAGCGCAAGCTCTCCCCGGTCGAGCTAACCAAACTCATGCTCGCGAGAATCGAGCAACTGAACCCGAAAATAAACGCCTATATCACCGTCACAGCTGAACTCGCCCTCGCTCAAGCCAAAAAAGCCGAAAGCGAGCTCTTTGGTCCGCGCAGGCGGAAAGGCCGCCGCGGTCGCGGCCCGCTCCACGGCATCCCCATCTCGCTGAAAGACAACATCTATACCAAAGGCATTCGCACCACCGCCGGCTCGAAAATCCTGAAAGATTTCATTCCGCAGTATGATGCAGCGGTCTGGGTCAAGCTTCGCGAAGCCGGTGCGATCCTCTTAGGCAAGACCAACCTCCACGAATTCGCTTACGGCGTCACCACGAACAATCCGCACTACGGACCCGCGCGCAATCCCTGGGATCTCGCCCTGATTCCCGGCGGCTCCAGCGGCGGCTCGGCAGCGGCAATAGCCGCTGGCCTCTGCTACGCCAGCATCGGCACGGACACCGGCGGCTCTATTCGCATCCCTGCCTCCCTGTGCGGCATCGTTGGCCTCAAGCCCGGCATTGGCCGAGTCTCCGCCGAAGGTGTAGTGCCTCTTTCATCTCACCTCGATTTCGTCGGTCCTCTCGCCCGCACTGTGGGCGATGCCGCGCTCTTGCTGGACCCCATTTTCGTGGGCGGCAAGGCAGAACCGAATCTCTGGCCAGTCCAACGATTCTCGAAGCGCACCAAGAAATTCCGTTTAGGATTACCGAAAGAGTTTTTTCTGGAATTGGTCTCCGACGAGGTCTGTATCCAGTTTCACGAGGCCGTTCGGTGCCTGCAGAAGCACGGCGTGAAGATCAAAGAAATCTCGATTCCTCTGCTAGACGAAACGGAAGAAGCCGGCAACCGCATCGCCTGGGCTGAAGCCACGCACTACCATCAACAAGCCGGCTGGTTTCCCGCTCACTCCGCGGACTATGGCGAGGACGTTCGCGCGCGTCTCGAGATGGGTACAAAAATCTCCGCGACCGAATACTTGCAGGCGCTCGATACCCGCGAAAAATTCATCCAGCAATTTCATCTTGCTATGACCGACGTTGAAGTCGACGCACTCGTCGTCCCCACGACGCCCATTGCCGCTCCGCCGATCGGTGAAGAATCCACTCCCATCGGAAAAGCCAATCACCCCACCCGCGCCCTGCTGTTGCGCTTGAATCGCCCCGCGAATCTCGCCGGCATTCCCGCAATTTCCCTACCCTGCGGCTTCACGCCTGCGGGCCTACCCGTCGGCCTCCAGTTGATCGGTGCCATGACAGACGAGCTTCGCCTACTCCGCATCGCTCAAGTGGCACAGGCAATCATGCCTGTGCTCCGACGACCCAAGCTATAAATTAGGAGAGCAAATCATTGACGGACCGGGGGGAACTCCGCGTTTTCGACGTTCCACTGACCACCGTAAGCCGCCTTTTGCCTCATCAACCACTTCCCAATCACATATCCCAGCGTCCCGGTAACCATCCCTCCAAAAATATCGGCAACGTAGTGATACCGTCCCCACACTGTCGCAACGCACATGCACAGCACCAGCGGCAGCATCACCCAAAACAGCCACCGCCGGTGCCGCCACGCGCCCCACAGCGCCGCAAACGATCCCGCCACGTGCTCCGAAGGAAACGCCGCGCCCCGCACCCGACCGTAATGCTCGATGAAATTAATCACCGCCGTAAACGGCCCGCCGTGCAATTCCCCATGCCACCAGCTGGCCATCGCAAACCACGGACTCTCAATCGGAAAGAAAATGGCAATTACGTATCCGATCGCGTACCCAACCGAGGAATACGTCATCACCGACCAATACCCGCGCCAATCCTCGCGGTAGTACAGAATTCCGCCAAGTACCAGCAGGTAAACGAAGTACGTCAAGTACGCGAACTGCATGAACTCGTTGCGGCCCGGCGTGACAAACCGATCCAGCCAAACCGCCGGATGCACTCCCGTCAGCCAGTGGTCGAACGCGATGAGCTTCGCATCCTGCCATCGCGGCGATACCAAATGCACCAGCGCGCCCAACTCCTCAAAGCAAAATAAGAAGAAGAGATGCGGATACCAGTGACGCGAAAAATGCCAGAATCTCTGCGTCAAGGTGCGAGAGCCCTTTCTGCTTGCGCTAAAGCTCTCCATCGCTGACGTCCTCGGAGTCCAGACATTAGCCTCAGCTCGGCACAAAGCTACGATCAGAAGCGCCACGAGCGCCTGCACACTGAGCAGCCGCAGCGGATGCGCCACGTTTGCCTCGAAAATGACAATCAACGCGCTGGATAGGGCCAAATACCCCAGTGCCACCCACTCAAAGGGCCCGTAGGCCGCCGCAGAGGCCACCAATCCCGCACGCAGGCACTCGGCCATGCCCGGTTGCGAATCGGATACTCTTAAACGTACCCTGTCTTCCGGCGAACAAATGCCGGGCCGCCACAACGTTGCGAACTCGGTTCCCCGATACTCACTTCCAGAGGTACGCCTCATCCCACGTGCTCCCAAATCTCATCAGCGTTTCTTTGTTCACCCGGCGTGCTCGATGAACTCTGCTTTGCCTTTTTTCCCTCCGCCCACGTGAGTACTGGCCAACTCTTCCTGCGCGCGCGCGTCTTGAGCCGCCACGAAGGATTCACGGCCACCGGACGCCCCACCGCTTCCAGCATCCACCGATCGGCGACGCTATCTCCGTACGCATAGCACTGCCCCAACTCAAATCCCTTATCGACCGCCATCTGCTGCACAGCTCGGCCTTTTGCTTCCCCGAACATCGCGTCCCCAACAATGCGCCCCGTCCACTGACCGTCGTTCTCTTCCAACCGCGTAGCGCAAACCGCCACGGAAGCAGCGATTCCGCGCACGGCCGGACGCGCCACTAACGCCCGCGCCATCTCCTGCGCCAACGGTGCCAGCGTGCCGCTCATCAACACGATCGCGTGACCCTGCCCCACATGCCATGCCAGTTGGTCCACCCCTTCCGGAAGGAACCGTGGCACAGCCAATCCTGGCTGTCCTTGGCGCTGATGGCCTTCTTGGAAATCGCGAACGCTCACTCCTCGCAAATACATTTTGTTCGCGTACCTCATCATTCGGATTCCGCGTGGCGCGAGCCACGCCGCCCGCGCCAGCCACAAAAAATAATTCCTCATCGGAATCGCTCGCCACTGCCGCAATCTCGCAAAAAACCGCCGCTCGAGCGAAGGCCGCGCTATCAACGTCCCGTCCAAATCAAAAAATGCCGCAACCCGCCCGACCATTTCGCGCGATTTCATGCGATTTTCCTCGCCATCCTCTTCCCGCCCCGCGCAACCACTCCCTCCGCGAAATACTTCCATCCCTCCAGCAACACCGGCAACCCTCGCACCAGGCAAAATCCCGCCGTGGCCCACGTCAAAATTTGTGCCCCCATGCCTATCAACATCTGCGCATCCGCTGCTAACTCGCCAATCAGCGCCACTGGCGTCCGCGTCAGCGCCAGCTCCAATCCCAAGTAGCAAAAGCACAAGCACTTCATCGCCGCATACAATCCGCGGCTCCAGCGCGAAGCCACCAGCGCGCGCCCCCAC
>CATPAM010000391.1 GCA_955651735.1 Candidatus Acidiferrales bacterium
GCGAGGCCAGATAGGCGTGGCGGCTCGGAAGGTTCGCGCGGTCATATTCGATATTGGGCGCGTGCTGATCCGCATTGACGTGGGGCGCGCCATGAAAGGCCTGGCTTCCGGAACGTCGCTGTCGCCGGAGGAACTTTGGCTGGCCATCGAAAAGGATTCGCGCTGGAAGGATTGGCAAGAAGGCCGCATCTCAGCACGAGATTGGCATATGCACGTGAAGCAGCGCTTTGGCGGGGCGGCGACGTTTGAGCGGTTCACTGAGGTGTGGAACCTGGTGCTGGATCCTAAGCCAATACTCAGCAACGAACTGTTCGAGACGCTTTCGAAGAACTATCGGTTAGGGCTGCTGTCCAACACGGACCCGATACACGTGGCTTACATGGAGTCGCGGTACGATTTTTTCTCCCATTTTCCGGTCCGCATCTATTCTTGCGCAATAGGCGCAGCGAAGCCGAATCCCCTGATTTACAGGGAGGCGCTGCGAGCTTGCCGGGTTCGAGCGGAGCAAGCCGTCTACGTCGACGACATCGCAGCTTATGTCGAGGCGGCGCGGCGGCTTGGCATGGCGGGTATCCAATTCCAGTCTCCCGAGCAACTCGACTTGGCGTTTCACGACCTGGGCGTGCAGATCTGAATAGCGGCAGTGTCAATTTTTCCACGGTCAAACGCCTCCGGTGCGTAATCTTTCCCAGGACTAGTACGTTGCGCCTGTCCACTCGATCTGCTGGTCTGGCGTACCAAGACCCATGCCTTCATTCACTTACGAAGGCGGCCGTTCCATCCGGTAAGTGCGGCCGTTTGGCGCAAGGCATGCAGTTACCTACTCCAAGGGCCGGTACTTAAAACGAAGTTTCGCCCCACAGGGGTGAAGGAGAATAGATTGTCTATGTCCGACGAACACATTATCGAAACCAGAGAAACACCAGCGTGGCAGCTTCCCGCGATCGTAGTGCTGGGACTTATTGCGGTAGGCGGCTTGTGGTTTGGCTGGAACGCTTCTTCGAAGCTTGATGCAACCCAGCAATCAGTGGCAACGCAGCTTAAGACGACCCAGCAGGCCGTACAGCAGGACGTCTCGTCATTGAAAGACCGGCTGGTGCAGGATGAGAAGGCCAACACGGATCTGCAGGGCGATCTCAACGTTGTGACCAAAAAGCTCAAGATTACGCAGGGGCAGTTGAAGACAGCTCGTGCCGAAGCCGCCAAGCTCAACGACGAAACCACCCAGAAGCTGACTGCGCTGGACACCTCCGTCAAGGGGGAGCTTGCGACGAAGGCCTCTTCAGATGACCTCAAGAACGTGGACACAAAGGTTGGCGGGGTTCGCACAGACCTGGACACCACGCGCGGTGACCTAAAGATGGCGCGCAGCGAGATGGGCACCCTGATTGCGCGCAATCACGATGAAATCGATCAACTCCGCCGCCTCGGTGAGCGTGAGTACGTCGAATTCACCGTCACTGGTAAGAACAAGCCACAGAAGGTCGGAAATGTGACTGTGGAGCTGAAGGGCATCAACCAAAAGCGCAACCAGTACAGCGTCGTCATGACGGTGGAAGACAAGCGCTTTGAAAAGAAGAACCGCGCACTGAACGAGCCGGTCTTCTTCTATACTTCCGGCACTCGTCTGCCTGAAGAGTTGGTGATCAACAAGGTCGGCAAGGACCAGGTAAGCGGCTATGTGAGCATTCCGAAGGCGAATAACCAACAGTCGGCGTCGACCACATCGACTTCCGGCAGGTAAACACAGAAGCAGAGGCCCGGCCGAATTGCGGACCGGGCGCAAAGGCGGGCAGCTTCGGCTGTCCGCCTTTTTTGTTGCAGCAAGCGAGCCGTGGAAAGTCCGCTACAATGGCTTGGCTATATGGAGCCACCTTGCTTCAGACACCCGCGATTGTCTTCTGCGATGTTGATAGCCTGATACCGGTACGCGGGAAAATGGCCTCCGGATTCGACCAGTTCAACGCGGCGCTGGAACGCGCCGCCATCCCGATCGTTTGGGTGACCCACCGCACCCGGCTGCAGATTGATGATCCACGCCGAAAGCTGGGCCATAACCACCCATTCATCGCGGAAGGAGGTTGTGGAGTCTACCTTCCGGAGGGCTACTTCCATTTGCGTCCACCGAAGACGGTGCGCCTTGGCCGTTTCACGTGCTTGCCGATTGCGGAGCCCCAGCCAGCAGCAGCAGAGGCTTTGGAGCAGCTTTCCGCGGAAACCGGCGTCGCGGTCGTCCCGCTCGGCTCCCTGTCTCCTCGGGAATTGGCACAAAACTCCGGCCTGCCGGCGCAGCAGGCGGAATTGGTGCGTCACCCTGACTTCGACGAGCTCTTCTTCTTTGCCGGTGCTGCCGAGGCCGACGTGAAGCGGTTCGTTGCGGAGAGCGCCAATCGGCATTGGCAGTTGCGTCAGCGCGGTGTCTTATGGTCGCTCGCGGTGGGAGCAAACCTGAAACAGTGCCTGCGTGAGCTTTCCAAGCTATACGCCCGAGCTTTGCGCTCGCAGCCAAAAATTGTTGGGATTGCCTGCGAAGATAACGTCTCGGAACTTCTGGAGGCCTGCGATCGCGGCTTTCTGTTGGTGGATTCCGCCACGTCGACCAACGCCTCCAATAGGGCAAGGGAACGCTTACCAGCGCGATTCCGGGAGATCGAGCTTGGCTCGGCAGACGTTTGGGAGCGGATTGTTGAGGCCTTGAGCGGCAAGTCTTAACTATCACCGGAAAAAATGTATCGTTGAAACGCCGGTTTTGCACAAAAAACGCCGTGACGGCAATTGCACAATTTGGCACCGATGCTTGCAAGTTGTTGATTCTCGAAGACGATATATGCGTCTTCATGCATCTAGGACTGGCCCTTTAGTTGCCCGCATTGTAGTGCGACGCGGCATTGCGTCTGCCGGCAACTCTCGCGTGGGGCACATAGCGTAGCGGCCGAGTACTAGGAGAGCTCTTACCATGGCTTGGATCGCGCGCTGCCTTCACATTCCTGCTTCAGAGACACAGAAAACTTTTGTTATTGCTGCCTGCGTCGTCGCGATGAGCATCATGACCGTAGGGCTTGTTTGGCAAGCCGAAATTATCGCGCACCAGCGGGAAGCTATTCGCTGGCTCGAAGCCGTAAAATTCGGTGGCTGAGGTTCTGAAGACTCCGACCGGGCCAATCATCGAACGGAATGGATACCGGCCAACCCGAACGAAAGCTGAACACTCGTCTGTGACAATCGCCACGCGCGTTCCCGGACTCCTACACTTTCCGCGTTGAGTGTGATTCAATACCTCCACCGTTGGGAATCACTCCGTGGAGTCTTGCGATGAAGCAAATCGTCAGTGTTTTGGTGTTGGTTCTGGCGCCCGCGGTTTCTGGCGCTCCGAGGCAGACTACGCCCGCTGAACCTGTTCCGCAGGCCAACAGCGATAGTGCCCGTTCCACTTCCAGCAAAGCCACTTCACACGACCGCCATGTCCGCAAGCATCGCGCCGGCAACCACCATCACCACCTCCGCACAACGGCGAAGAGCCACAATTCGTAACATAAAAATGGGGAGCCGGACGGCTCCCCATTTTTCGTTTGTTGTGTCGTCTCGGAAGCGACGCTGACTGCGCGCCTGTTTTCGGGCGACGCGCACCGCAAGAGCGGTGTGTTCAGCTTTGGTGCAGCTCTAAGCCCGGTGGAGTCATGCTCCCTCCAGAGCCTGATGAGCTCACGCTTCTCATTTACTCCTGCGAAGCCCGAAGTGCAAGCGAAGAGATGGAGAAAATGCAAAGGCGGGTCAAACCGCGGTCGAGAAAGTGCGACCTTACTTGATAAACAGCGATTCGCGAAGTTGGTCGCGCCCGACAAATGATTTCATGGTTCGGTAGCGGCCGAAGAGATCCTGAATCTCACGATTTTGATAGACGCGCTGCGCTGGGCACAGCACGGGCGAGGAAATTACTTGTAGCGTAGTCGAATCCACGACGCGATAACGCTGGAAGCCTTCCGGCTTCTTGCTGTGAAACATGGCGAAAACCACGCCACCCGGACGCAACAGTTCCGTTAGATTCGCCACCATTTGCTTCGCTACTACCGGTTCGAGGTAGTCAAGCAGGTCCCAGAGCAGGATAGCGTCAAATGAAGAGTTCGGATATTGCAGGTTGGCTTCAAGGAAGCGTGCGGCGCGCGCCGAGGGAGTAACATCCAGGGTGTGCTGAGCCGCGCGTCCAGCAGCTTCGCGCAGTTTTCCTTCCTCCTCCACCAGAAACTCCTTCCACGCACGGAGAAGGTCCTCAGAGGAAACGCGAAACCCGCGCTCGATGAAGAAACTCAGTGTGGTTTGCCAGGCCGGACCGAGGTCCAAAAGGGCGCCGCGGCCGAGCCCTTCGAGGTTCCACAAGAATTCTTTCAACCCGTTGGAAACGCGGTTGGATTCCCGCAGTTCCGGCGATCGAGATGCGCCCACCGCCGCGACAGGTGCAGAACCGTTGTTGCGGGGCCTGCCAGAACTGCCCGTCGACCGGGGCACTTCCCGGCTGCTGCTCGCTCCTGCGCCTGCGCCAATGCCTAGTTTGTTGAGGAAGCTCATCAGTCTGCCGC
>CATPAM010000392.1 GCA_955651735.1 Candidatus Acidiferrales bacterium
GTATATTAGCTAAGGCGTGGTTCTGTAAGAGCGGCGCGCTGATTTATGACGAACGATCACTCAGAGGATTGCTCACGCGGAATGTCTCTTCGTGTTCGACGCTGACCATGCAGAGGCCCTGGGGTGGCACGGTGGGGCCGGATTTCGAGCGGTCCTTTAGTTCATAGAGGCGGTCAATGTCGGCGGGCGTGAGCTTGCCGCGGCCGACATCCAGCAGGGTGCCAACCATTTTGCGCACCATGTAGCGGAGGAAAGAGCGGCCGCGGACGTTGAAGATGAGCTCTTCGCCGTCTGGAGAACGCACCAGTTCCGTCGAAAAAATCTCGCGCTCGGTGGAACGCTCCTTGTCGTCTTCCTCCGAACCCGTGGAGGCCGCGAACGAGGCGAAATCGTGCACGCCGACAAAACGGGCGGCTCCATCGCGCATGGCTTCTTCGTCGAGCGGAAAGGGATAGTGCAAAACGTAGCGCCACAGCGTGGGCGGAACAACCTTGCCGCGATACAAGCAGTAACGATAAATTTTGCCGCGTGCGGACCAACGGGCATTGAAATCCGGGCCGACTTCCTCGGCGGCGGCGATGCGAATCGTAGGCGGGAGAAGGGCGTTCAGTGCGCGCTGGAATTCACCTGCGGAGAGAGCTGACTGCGTGCGGAAGCTGCCGACTTGCCCGAGCGCGTGCACGCCGGCGTCGGTGCGCCCGGCCGCGTGCAGTTGTACATTTTCCTGCGTAATGCGCCGCAGCACATTCACGATTTCGCCCTGAATCGTGGGTTTGTTCAGTTGCATCTGCCAGCCGTGGAAATCCGTGCCGTCGTAGGCAATGGTGAGCTTGAAATAGCGCATGGGAGCGAGGAATTATCGGCGATGGGCGTACGGGAGTCCAGCGGATGGCGCACTGCGTCTTCGGTTACGTCGGTTACGCCACGGCGGATTCTGACGCTAAGATCCTTCAGCCGTCCTCATCGGATGGCTTCAGGATTGACACCCGCAGCGCGTCAATCCTGAGAGGAGGGTGTTGGTTCACGAGGCGGAGCGGACGTAGCGGCTGCCTGGCTTGACGGCGGCACTGCCGTCGCGGCACAGCGGACATTCGTCGGCTTCGTAGCTGGCTGTCGGCAAATCCAGCAGGGCGCTGGCTTCCACGGGAAACTCGATTTTGCCGCCGCTACGATCGATCAGCGCGCCGGCAGCCACCACGCGCCCGCCGGCTTCCTCGACCACCTGAATCGTCTCCAGCGTGGAGCCGCCGGTGGTCCAAACATCTTCAATCACCAAAACGTGCTGATCGGGGCGCAGCGTAAATCCGCGGCGCAAACACATGATTCCGGTGGAATCGCGTTCGGCAAAAAGGGCGGGAATGCCGATGCCGGAAGCGGATTTTGCTTCGGGTAAGGCGCGCGCGACTTCCTGCCCGATGATGATGCCGCCCATTGCAGGACAGACCACCGCTTCGATGGTGGCGTCAGAAAAAAGTGCGGCCAGCGCGCGTCCCAGTTTTTCTGCATAGCGTGGATATTGCAAGACGAGCGCGCATTGCACGTACGTGCCGCTGTGCAGCCCGCTGGAGAGCTCAAAATGGCCGTGCCGGATGGCGCCGGAGGCCTCGAACATGCGCAGCAACTCTTCGTCTTGCAACATAAAGTCCCCGGGCAATCAAGCGAAGCCGCCAGGCGGACCGCAGCCTGTAAGCGTTGAACCGTCAGCAGCCTAGCCGCGGCTTGGCGCGTTGTCAACCGATGCCGGCGCCTGCTAGACTGCCAGATTCGCACGGCCGGCCACGATTACCCAGCACAGCATGCATTTGACGATTGGCTGAAACAAATTGTGTCTGCTGAACGTTGTACAGGTGAGCGCAAATCAAAGAGTTGGGTGAAAATCACTAATCGAGGGGTGAAGAACACGATGAACGTGAAATGGATGACCGCAAAGCGGTCGAGGGCGTCTGTCTCGGGGGCTGCACTCCAAACGGCCGTGAAACATGTAGGACAACTGGCTCGCCCCACGCTGGCGTCGTTCCTGGCAGTAATGCTCGCCGGGGGACCTTTGCGGGCTCAGGATCAGCAGCAGCAGCAACCGGCTCCTGCTCCCGAAAAACCCGGGCTTCCGGCACCGCAACCGACGGGACCAGACGCGTACAAGCCCGGCCCGACCAATCCCCCGATTCCCGTCTCCCTGGGGCTTTCCAAATACACCTACAGTCGGGCTCCGCGCGGGTTCCCCAACCTGATCGCTCCATACCGCCCAATCCGGGTTCCGGAGCCTGTCCTTACCAACTCGCCGCGCATCGACCAGCTGATCCATGACGGCAAACTGGAATTGACGCTGCAGGATGCGGTGGAGCTGGCCCTCGAGAACAGCATGGACATTGCGGTACAGCGCTATAACGCGTGGTTCGCTGACACCGACATTCTTGCCACGCAGGCGGGCGGATCGGCACGAGGCATTACCGGAGCGGAGGTTCCTGCTTCCGGCGCCAACATACCCTTCCTTAATTTTGACCCGACATTTACATCGCAGATTTCCTACGATCACCGCACCACTCCGGTGAACAACCCGTTCATCTCTGGAACGGGCACCACCGCAACGGCAGCGGCCCTCGCTTCTCACGCGGCAACGTACAGCAACAGCATTTCGGAGGGCTTCTCGACCGGGACTACAGCGACGCTGGCATGGAACAACACGCGAGCGTCCTCGGGGTCGGCATTCAACTTTTTCAATCCGGACGTATCGTCGTCGCTGGTAGTGACCCTGCAGCAGCAATTGCTGAATGGATTCGGGACATTTGCGAACCGGCGAAACATCGTGATCGCCAAGAACAACCGCCAACTCGCGGACTATGTTTTTGAGCAGCAGGCGATTACCACGGTCACCAACACGATCACGGCGTATTGGGAGCTGGTGTACGCGCGCGCCAACGTCGAGGTGCAACAGCAGGCGGTGGCCGTGTCGCAGAGATTATATAGCGACAACAGGAAGCAGCTGGAGATCGGGACGCTGGCTCCTCTTGACGTGACGCGCGCGGAAGCTGCGGCGGCGACTGACCGGCAGAACCTGATCATCGCGCAAACGGTGAAACTGCAAGATGAGCAGATCCTGAAAAATTTCATTAGCAAGGATCCCTTGGCACCCAATTTGATCAATGTGGAGATCATTCCTACCGACAAGGCTACGCCGCCGGAAGCCAGCGAAGCGCGCTCCTTCGAGGAGTCCATCAAGGAAGCGTTTCAGAAACGACCGGAGCTTCTCGAACAGCAAATCAACATCACGAACGCGGGGATCGATGTGCGCGCGACGGGAATCGCTCTGCGTCCGACCGCCGGGCTGTTTGCGCAGTACACAAGTCAGGGACTGGCCGGCGTTTCAACAATACCGGGTACGGCAGGGGGTCCGCCGACAATCACCGAGCAGGGATTCACGACCGCGCAGAGCCAGATATTCCATAACCAGTTCCCGGACTATCTGGTGGGCGTGAACGTGCAAATTCCGATTCGGAATCGCGCGGCGCAGGCGACCAACCAGCGCTCGATCTTGCAGTTACGGCAAATCGAGGCGCAGATGCAGCAGCTCAAAAACACTGCGGTGGTGGATGTGCGCACTACGTACATCGCCCTTGAACAAGGCCGCGTGCAGGTGGCAACTGCCAGCGAAGCTCGAAAGCTCCAACAGCAAACGTTTGATGCTGAGCAGAAGAAGTATCAGCTCGGCGCCTCCACGGTTTACAACGTGATCTTGACGCAGCGCGACCTGGTGAACGCGCAAGGCGCCGAGCTGCGGGCTCTGGCCAATCTTCTCGAA
>CATPAM010000393.1 GCA_955651735.1 Candidatus Acidiferrales bacterium
GTCCACAGGTTTGGCGTGCAATTCTGCACTATCCGCCGATAAACACCATGGTGCGAGACGGTGGTACGAAGTCCGGCGCGTTGATGCGGTGCCCTTCCTCTTTTTCCATCACCACCGAGCGAATGTAGGTAACCATGTCCTCATCGGAGGCGCCTTCGCGCAGCAACGCGCGCAGGTCGTGATCTTCCTTGCTGAACAGGCAGGTGCGGAGCTTGCCGTCTGCCGTCAAGCGGATGCGCGAGCAATGCCCGCAGAAGGGCTGCGTGACCGGAGCAATGAGTCCGATTTCCCCGGGAGCCCCGTCTGCAAATCGGTATTTCCTGGCGGTCTCGCTACGCTCATGTGGAATTTGTAGCAGCGGCCAGCGCGCGTGAATGCGGCCATGGATTTCGGCGGCTGGCACCACAAGGCCACGATTCCACTGGCGGTCCGCATCGAGCGGCATGAATTCGATGAATCGCATGATGACGCCGCGCTCGCGCGCGAAGCCGGCAAAGGCTTCCACCTCATCATCGTTAATGCCGCGGACGAGCACCGCATTGATCTTTGCCGGCGCGAGCCGGGAGTTCTGGGCGGCGTCAATGCCGCCCATCACCGTGGCGAATGACTTGGTGCGCGTGATTTTCTCGAACTTCGCGCGATCCAGCGAGTCGAGGCTGATATTGATGCGCCGCAAACCAGACTTGATGAGCCGCTCACACCGTTCCGCCAGCAAATGCCCGTTCGTGGTCATCGACAAATCTTCCACGCCCAGGGCATGCAGCCGGGCGATGTATTCCTCTACACCTTCCCGGACCAGCGGCTCGCCACCCGTAATGCGAACCTTGCGGATTCCGAGGCTCAGGAAAATTCGCGCCAGGCGGTCGAGTTCCGGCCAGGACAGAATCTCATCGTGATCGCGATAATTCTCCGGATCAGCCGAGCGGCAGTACACGCAGCGGAAGTTGCAGCGGTCGGTAATGGAGATGCGCAGGTCCGTAATCTGGCGGCCGAATTTGTCGTGAAGGATCATTACTCGTGCTCGGAAATCGCTACCTAAACAAAAACGCCTGAATCCGTATACTTGGATGCAGGCGCAGGCGAAAAAACGCACTTTTCGTCGCCGGCTCCTTTCCAAGCGGGAGGCCCAGCCGTTTCCAGCCAAACCCTTATTCCCGGCTCTACGCCAGGACATCGCCCCTGTCGCCATAGGGTTTCTCCCCTCCAGGCGCCAAGGGTCGGAGTCTCAGGCCGATAGTGTAACCCGCTGCGTCCTAGACCGCAATTCGGTACAATCGCGCCGTGCCGACCGTTCTCAGAACCGGCCGCTATCGGTTCTACTGCTACAGTCGTGAGCCAAACGAGCCGGCTCACGTCCACGCAGTCGAACTCCGCAAGGTACAATTATTGGTTGAAGAGCATCAGCATCGGGAGGAATGGAATGGGCATTTTGGCGTTGAGGGCTGACCAACGGGTCGCGAACGTTGTTTTTTCGCGGATTCGCTATCTGTCTCGTTGACGGATGGACGCACGATTTCAGTGCCTCTTGCCTGGTACCCGAAGCTGCTGCACGCCACGGAAAAACAGCGCAAAAATTGGGAAGTTGCCGGCGCCGGATGCGGCATTCATTGGCCAGACTTGGACGAAGACCTCAGCACCGAAGGCTTGCTCCGCGGCGCACCGGCGCCCCAGCACCCTGCGAAAGTCTAGCTACCTTTTTGTAACGGAAATTCAACCCTCGACGGCTCCGCCCAGCGGTCTATGGTAGAGTTTTCGCCACGCCATGCGGATCTTCGTTCTCGGGGCCGGCGCCACCGGCTCTCTCCTCGCGCAATTATTGCAGCGTCAAGGACATAGGGTCTGGTGCGGTGACCGCGACCTCGAGCGCGCCCGCCGCTTCCTCGGCAAAAAAAGCGCCATCCCCATCACCGAAGTCAATGCGCGAAATCTGCATGGGATTGTGCGTGCCGCTCGCGGGTGCCAGATCATCGTTAACGCCTCAGCCTCCGTCTTCAATCAAATTGTGATGCGCGCGGCCCTGCGCCTGCGCGCGCACTATCTGGACCTGAGTTCGCACCTCACGCGCAATCCTTTCAAAGCCGAGCAGCTCGCCTACTCCAAGCGCTTTCAAGAGAAAAATAGGACCGCAATCATCAACACCGGCGCCGCCCCCGGACTCACAAATCTCCTGGTCAAGCGCGCCGCCGAAACGCTGCACGAAGTGGAGTCCGTGCAGATCCGCCTTTACGAGAGCACGGAAAGCGAAGATCCCATCTCGCAATGGTCACCCGAAGTGACTTTTGACGAAGCCATTTCCCGCCCGCGCGTCTATCGCGACAGAAAATTCCACATGGGAAAACGCTTCGCGGAGCTTGAAAAATTCCGCTTCCCGGACCCCATCGGCGCCGCCAACGTGGTTCTGGCCGCGCAAGACGAAGTAGGCACCCTGCCCTACTTTGTGGCCATGCAGGACATGGACGTGAAAATCGGCGGCAACGAATTTGACCGCCTGCGCCGCTGGTACAAGCAAGGAAAACTTTCGAAGTCGCGCGGCATCGTGCGACACCGCTTTCCGCAAACATTGTCTCCACGAAAAATTGCCAGGCTGATCCGCCGGGGCGAGTTGCAAAACGCGAGGTTCGCCGCGGTAGTCCTGGTGCGCGGCGTAAAACGCGGCAAGAAAGAGGATCAGCGCCTGCTGATTCGCACGGAGTGCTTGTTCCCCACGCTCTACCAAATTCGCCAGCAAGGCCTGTACGCCACGCCCGTGGCCTACTCCACCGCGCACGTCGCCGCGCTATTCATTAAGTTCTTTCCGCGCGATCTGCCAGGCGTCTTTCCGCCCGAAGCCCTGCCCCTGGAAACGCGTCGCGCGATCATCGCCGGCATCCGCGCGCACAGCATCAGGATCAAGCACAAAACCACCGTCCTCAAGCCCGACGGCGACGATGACGACGAAGGCTGATAACGCCGAATCTAGAATTTGTACCCGACGCCAAACGACAGGATGGGGTAAAACTTGTAGGGCGACGCGCTCTTGTTTAGCTTCGTTTGCTCCGCGGCAATGTTGCTCTGAATTGCCGGATCAGAGCTTATCGACCGGCAATTCAAGCCGGTCGGATCGCACGCGCTGCCGCTGAGGTTCAGCGCGACGCGCGGCGGTCCTTGGTAAGCCGCACCAATCTCAAACGAAGTGCTAAAATGCCGGCTGCGCGGAACCAAGTTCCCAATGCCGATGAGTGCCATCGGCGCAGCCTTATACACCGTGAGCTTGCCCGTTCCTGCGATGGGATCAGCGGCATCGCTCACGTAATTCGTGTTGCTCAAGGTAAAGCTCTGCCCTCCGGGCACAGAAACGTTGGCGCTAACCTTGTTGCCGTTGTACACCAGCACTCCCGGGCTGACGTGCAACCATCGCAGCAGAAAGAGATCGTACGTGGCCTGCGCCGAGCGCAAATCCAGATTCCCTGCATAGGTCGCACCATCTTTATCGAACGTGTACCCATAGCTGAAAGCGTTGAACCCAAAGCGCACGTTGGAGCGATGCGTTACCGCGACCGCAACTTCTCCGCCTATCCCCAGCGTTGACACTTTCACGCCCACGCCAACCGGAAAGCGCCCCTCGGATGATTCTTTGGCAGGAACTGCGGGAGCTGCCGGTGCGGGCGGCGCCGAAGAATCCCCGTCCGGCATCGCCGCTGCAAGGTGCACCGCCGGCAAGTTCATCAGCAATAAGACCACAGCAACTACGGAGACTCTTCGCATGTTCGCTCCTCGAAAAAGCGAGCTTAGCATCCGCGAAACGCGAGCTTGTTAAGTAATTCTAGCGGCTGGCCAAGAGTTACCCGGCCAAAGGTACAGGTGAAGCTCGGGGATTCAGCAGCAGCGGTTCGGCCGCGAGTAACGGCGATTGAGTTGTTGCACGTAAAAGTCCTGCGCGCTCAGCCGCCGGCCTCCCTCGCTTTGCCTGGCCGAAGAGTGAAGGTAGCGTTCATACGCTGCATCGCCGCACCATTCGCGCACGCCGCGCCAAAAACGGCGCGCGAATCGCCTGACGCCTTTCGCCGCTTCCCGCATCAATCGTCTCCCTGCGCCGCGCCCGAGCAGCCCGCCGCCCACTGCGTTTGCACGTAGGGCGATTCATGCAGCAC
>CATPAM010000394.1 GCA_955651735.1 Candidatus Acidiferrales bacterium
CCGAGGGCGTGGGCATCACGCCGGTTGGGACGCCGCCCGCATTGCCACCACCGCGAAGGCCGGTGCCGGCCGCGATTCCCGTGGGATCGCCGCCGAAACTCGGCGTATAGACCTGCATGCTGCCGTCCATATCGTTGGTATTGTTGCCGCCGTCGAGCATAAAGGTGCTTTGATCGACTACGGCGCCGGCCACGCTGCCATCAGGGGCCACGCCCGGCTGCAGCGCGACGAAGGTGCTGACATCGCCGCCGATGGCGGGTAGTGCGTCTAAGGAGGCGCCTGTGATGGTGTTGCCGACCGTGGCGTTCATGGTCTGCAATTCGGCGTTCGTGGCGGTAACTTCGACTGTTTCGGAGACCGAGCCAAGCTCAAGCTTCAGGTCCACAGTCAGAGGAACACCGATGCTCGCGGTAACGATCGTTTTCGTGATACGGAAACCGGGCTTACTGACGCCAATTTCATATTCGCCAGAAACAACGTTGGCAAAGAAGTAGCGACCGGCCTCGTTCGTGACCGTTGTGCGCGGCGTGTTGGTCGCCTTGTCCGTGAGCTTAACGGTGGCGCCTGCGACAATTGCGCCCGAGGAATCGGTGACTATTCCAGCGACGCTGGTCGCACTAGCCGATTGCGCGTGGAGCGAGGCTGGGCACAGCGCAGAGAGGCAGAGCAAAGCGGCAAACATCGCGACGAATTGTGTTTTCAGAGAGAAAGACGCGAATGCAGACTGACAGCGAGAAAGACCTGACATAGGACCACTCTCCCACCACGAAGATTTTACAGACCCCTCGACGACCGTTAAAACGTACTCGGTATATAAATCGAAGCGCGACGATTGTCAAGGATAGATAATATGCAGATAAAATTTAGCTCGGGGATTAGTAGTACCATTACCCGTAATCCAAAGCGGGTCCCGACTTCCCTGGTTTCCGCCTTGCCAAAATGTGGCTCGCGATCCAGCCGCGTCTGTTCGTGTTCCCGGCGCGAGCGGGCTGGCCATTTGGCGGGGTATTCGCCATGAACCGGGAATCCTGTGTGCCCGCTTGCGGAACCTTGACACAACGCGTGCAAGGCGTTTCCATCCAGGTCTTATGACCAGGCGATTACGACATGCTTTGGGGTTCGCAGCATTTGTGTCGCTGCTTCCCTGCACCGGTGCCTTGGGCGCTAGCGATCCGAACCAAGGGTGGGTCGAGGTGCGCAGCCCTCACTTTGTGGTTTCGAGCAATGCTGGAGAGAAAGAGGCGCGGCGAATCGCGGACCAGTTCGAGCAGATTCGCGCGCTATTCCGCATCGCTTTTCCCAATCTTCGCGTCGATCCCGCGGAGCCGGTACTGATTCTGGCGGCGAAGAACGAGAACACGATGAAGATGCTGCTTCCCGAGAAATGGGAAGTGAAGGGGCACGTGCATCCCGCGGGGCTATACCAACCGGGGGAGGACAAGCACTATGTGGTTTTGCGCCTGGACGCCGGAGGGGAAAACCCGTACCGCGCGCTCTATCACGAATACACGCACGCATTGTTGCACCTGAATTTTGCGGCGCTACCGCTGTGGCTGGACGAGGGGCTCGCGGAATTCTATGGCAATTCGCGGCTCGGTGAAAAGGAATCGAGAGTCGGGACGATCGATCAATCGCACCTATATATTCTCGGGCAGAACAAACTGCTGCCGTTAGAGACGCTCCTGAATGTAGAGCAGGGGTCACGGTATTACAACGAAGCCAACCAGGCCTCGGTCTTTTATGCCGAGTCCTGGGCGCTGGTCCATTACTTGATGCTCCATCCACAAGCGCACCAACAGCAACTGCTCAAGAATTTCTTTGCCGCGTGGGACCAGAGCGGAAGTCAACTCGAAGCGGCGAAACAGGCCTTCGGCGATCTCAAACGTTTCGGGCAAGTCATCGAGGCGTATTCGAGGCAAAGGGTGTTTCGCGCGGCGTTGTTCAAGTACGGACAGCAGGCAGCAGACAAAACGTACGCGGTGCGCAGCCTGCCTGCGGGAGAAGTCCTGGCGCTGCGCGGGGATTGCGCTTCGCATCGGAAGATGTTTGAGCAGGCGCGGCCGCTGGTGGAACAGGCCGTGCAAGCGGAGCCCAACCAGGCCATCAGCCACGAAGCGCTGGGCTATTACTTGTACCGAAAGGAAGACAGGAGCGGCGCAGATAGAGAAATGAAGAAGGCGATGGAGCTGGGTTCGACGAGCTTTGTGGCGCCGTATTACCACGGCCTTCTGGTGCTGCGGGGAGGCTTGGCGGCGCCCGAGATGATGCGGGAGGCGATCAAGAGTTTAGAAAAAGCTGCGCAGATCAATCCTCAATTTGCGCCGGCGTTTGAGGGTTTAGCGCAGGCTTACTCGGCGGCGCCAGAGACGCAGAAGCAGGCACTGGATGCGGGCATTCGCGCGGTTCAACTGGAACCCGCAACGCACGTTTATGCCATCAATCTGGTGAATTTGTTATTGAATGCGGACCGGGACGAGGACGCGCGGCAAATGGCGCAAAGAATATTGGACAAGGCGGCTTCGCTGGAGGAAGCGCAAGAAGCCCGGGCTTTGCTGGAGCGCATCAAGGAACACGAGCAATGGGCGGCGCAAATGAAGGCGCAGGCCGAAGCGGCGGCGAGGTTGACAAGCAAGACCGCAGTCGCGAGCGCGCCGCCGGCGCAACCGGTGACCAATTCGTCCACCCCGACGCCGGTAAAGACCGAAGACCTGCTGGCGGTGGACGGCGTGATTGGCGGAGTCGATTGCTCGCGCAAGCCCGCGATTACGATGACTCTAAAGGGCGGCAACCGCCCGATGAGGTTCCGCGCGGCGGATTTTGGCGCGGTTGGCGTAACCGGTGCGGATGGGGATATTCCTGGCTTGGACGCATGCGAAAAATGGAAAGGGCGGCGAATCAGGATTTGGTTTCACGCGGTTAAAGGCAAAGACTACATGGGGGAAATCACGGACCTGGCGTTCCTCTAGCAGCCGCGGCTCTGCGGCCGCCAAAAAAACCACAGAGACTTCCCCTTTTGAGATTGCCGCCGAGTAGGAGCGCAGCGTGCTGCGCTCCTACAATCGAGCGAAAGCGCCGGCCCTGATCAGGGCTTTTCGTAGACGGTGCGGCCGCCGACTACGGTCTGGAGGACTTCGGCCTTTAGATAGTCGGATGGCTTGACTTTGGTCAAGTCGTTCGCAAGGATGAGGAAGTCGGCGTATTCGCCGACTTTCAATTCGCCCTTCTTCCCTTCTTCGAATTCAGCATAGGCCGAGCCGCTGGTGTAGTCGCGAATGCAATCCTGCAAAGAGATTTTTTCCTGCGGCTGCCAGCCGCCGGCAGGTGTGCCGTCGGGAAGCTGTCTAGTGACGCAGGCGTAGAGCCCGCGGAAGGGGCTGACGACCTCGACTGGATAATCGGTGCCAAAAGCGAGACGCGCGCCGCTTTTTTCGAGAGTGGCCCAGGCGTAAGCGCCTTTGAGGCGGTCAGGGCCGACGCGAGATTCGGCCCAGCGCATGTCGGTGGTCTGGTGCGAGGGCTGCATGGAGGCGATGACTTTGAGTTTGGCGAAGCGCGGGAGATCTTCGGGAGCGACGACTTGAGCGTGTTCGATGCGGCCACGACGATCGCGGGGGCCATTGGCTTTGGCAACGGCTTCGAAGACGTCCAGGGAGACGCGATTGGCGCGGTCGCCGATGGCGTGGAAGTTGAGCTGGAATCCGGCCTTATCGCGCTCGATGGCGAGCGATTTCAGTTTGTCGCGCTCCATGATCAAAATACCGGTGGTCTTGGCGTCGTCGGAATACGGCTCGAGCATGGCGGCGGTGCGGGAACCGAGAGCGCCGTCGGTGACCATTTTGAGAGCGCCGGTTTTGAGCCATGGGTCGGTGGTGCCGCCTTCGCCGCGCTCATTTTGCAAATCGTTGAGAGGATCGGCGAAGTGCAGCCATTCGGTGATGCGCACGGTGAGCTTGCCGTCGTCCTTTAGCTGCTTGTAGGTGCGGAAGTCTTCCCAGGCGGAATTGTCCTGAACGGAAGTGACGCCATTCTTGGCGAGATCGGCGAGGACCAAGACGATTCCGCGGCGGCGCTGCTCGGCGGTGGGATCAGGAATGCGGACGCGGACAAGCTCCATCGCCGGACCTTCCTTGAGCATGCCGGTAAGTTCGCCGGCAGAGTTGTGCTCCAGTTCGCCGCCGGAAGGATTGGGACTGCTGTTATTGAGTTCGGCGAGCTTGAGAGCCAGGGAATTGGCGACGGCGACGTGCCCGGAAACGTGGGTCAGAAGCACGGGATTTTTGGGCGCGACGTCATCGAGCTCCCATTTGTTGGGAAATTGCTTTTCCGGCCACAACGTGTGGTCCCAGCCTGCGCCGGTGATCCATTCGCCTGGCTTGTGCGACGCGACACCAGCGGCGAGGCGCTGTTTCAGCTCTTCGACGGACGCCAGGCCGTAGAGCAGGA
>CATPAM010000395.1 GCA_955651735.1 Candidatus Acidiferrales bacterium
CTTCCGGTCCCGGACTTCAACACCGTGCCGCTCAAAAATTCCGACGACTTCACCATCGTCGGCCACGATCGCAAGCGCTTCGAGGCTGCCGCCAAGGTCACCGGAGCGGCTAAATTCGGCATCGATTCCCGCATGCCAGGCATGATGGAATACGCGGTCATTGCCCGCTGCCCAGTATTTGGCGGCAAGGTAGCGAAATTTGACGCTGCCAAGGCCAAAACTGTTCCCGGCGTTCGCGATGTGATCTCCATCGACGCAGTTGGCCAAGGCGCCTTCACCTCTGGCGGAGTGGTTGTCCTCGCGGATAATTCCTGGGCCGCGATCCAGGGCCGCAAAGCGCTGAATATTACCTGGGACGAAGGCCCCAACGCCGGCGAATCCAGCGAATCGCTGCGCAAGCACTTCATCGAAAATGCCGCCAAGCCGGGAAAAATCGTGCGCAACGAAGGCGATGCCGATGCCGCGCTGTCTGCGGCGTCGAAAAAAATAGAAGTGGCCTATGAGCTGCCGTTTGCGCCGCATGCCTGCATGGAGCCGATGAATTGCACCGTGCACATCCGGCCGGACGGCGCGGAAGCGTGGGTGCCCACGCAAGCGCCACAATGGGCGCAAGGAGTGATCGCGCAGGTATCCGGCCTTCCGCCGGAAAAAGTGGACGTACACACGACGCTGATGGGTGGCGGTTTTGGCCGGCGCTACCAGGCCGACTTCGTGATGGAAGCCGCGCAAGTCGCCAAGGCGACCGGCAGACCGGTACAAGTTCTCTGGACGCGTGAAGACGACATGCAGCACGATTTCTATCGCCCTGCGTCGTATCACAAAATGCAAGGCGCCGTGGATGCGCAGGGCAAGCTCGCCGCCTGGAAACATTTTCAAAGCTCCACGTCCATCGCCGCCGTTTGGGACAAAAACGGCAACGAAAAACCGGAAGCCAGCGAATTTGCCACCGCCGCCTTCATTCCCTACGAAACGCTGAATTTCCGTGTGGAGTACGCGCTCGCGCGTTCCGGCGTGCCGCGCGCCTGGTGGCGCTCGGTGGAGCATTCGAGCAGCGGCTTTGTGGTCGAAACGTTCGTCGACGAGTTGGCGGCAGCCGCTGGCGCTGATCCGTTGAAGTTCCGCCTGCAATTGATCGGCGACGCGCGTAAGATTCCCGACTTCACAAGTCCCAAGGCAAACAAGCCGCTCGATACCGCGCGGCTTAAGGGAGTTTTGCAGTTAGCCGCCGAAAAGGCGGAATGGGGCAAGCCGCTGCCCCAGGGCGTGGCGCGCGGCATCGCCGGGTATTATTCGTTTGAGTCCTACACCGCCGCCGTTGCCGAGGTGAGCGTGAAAAATGGAGCGGTGAACGTGCATCGTATCGTCTACGCCGTCGATTGCGGCCGGCCCGTCAATCCCAGCGGGGTTGTCGCGCAGGTGGAAAGCGCCGCCGTATACGCGCTATCCGCAATGATGAAAGACGCCATCACCATCGATCGCGGCCGCGTGCAACAAGCCAACTTCAACGACTACGACATGCCGCGCATGAGCGAAATGCCCAAGATCGAAGTGCACTTGATCATGAGCAAGGAAGATCCGACCGGCATCGGGGAGCCCGGCTTGCCGGTAGTAGCCCCGGCCGTCGGCAACGCCGTCTTCGCCGCCACCGGCAAGCGCCTCCGCCGCCTCCCCATCCGCGCTGCAGACTTGGCGTAGCGGAGCCCATCTCTGTTTCCCTTGTCGTGGCGCAGCATGCTGCGCCCAACTGGAACAGCGCAGCCTGTGCTCTTACGAGCATGCGTGCCCAGTACCTCAACGTCACCTTCAAGCGAGCAGGTCTAGCTGGAGTCAGCTGAGATCCTGCGTTGTGGCACAAGCTTGAGCTGTGCTCTTACGAAGTGGGTCGCCGATCAGCGCTCCCCTCGGTGACGGACCGGCCAAGTTAACGTGCACAAGTGTCCTAGCCCTTGGCCGTCCATCCAATGCAAAATGGCCTGTGCAAATCACGCTTCTCGCAATCAGCTGCATCGCCCTGGCTATCTGGCTGTACATGGCCGTCGCCCGCGGCACCTTTTGGCGCCTCCGTGAATTCGACGACGACACCGCGAAGCACGAATCCCCGTGCGCCTGGCCGCCCGTCGTCGCCGTCATCCCCGCCCGCAATGAAGCCGCCACAATCGCGCAAACACTAGCAAGCCTGCTCAATCAAAACTATGCAGGCGATTTTTCCGTCGTCCTCGTCGACGATCACAGCGAAGACGCCACCGCGCAAATCGCGCAGCAAGCAGCCCGCGAGCTAAACGCCGAATCGCGCGTCAATATTTGCACCGCGCCAGCACTTCCCCCCGGTTGGACCGGCAAGCTCTGGGCTTTGAACGAAGGTATCAGCCAAGCCACCCCCGCCGCGCCAACCTACTACTGGTTCACCGACGCGGATAGTGTCCACGCGGCGGACACTCTGCGCCGCCTCGTGTCGCGAGCGGAGCGCGACCACCTCGACCTCGCCTCCCTCATGGTCCTGCTGCAAGCCAAAACATTCCCCGAGCGTGCCCTAATCCCCGCCTTCCTATTCTTTTTCCTGAAGCTCTATCCGCCGCGTTGGATTGCCAGCCCGAAAGCACGTACAGCCGGCGCCGCCGGCGGCTGCATCCTCCTGCGAAGCGAAGCTTTGCAGCGAATCGGGGGCTTCGCTGCCATCCGCCACGAAGTCATCGACGACTGCGCCCTGGCAAGCGCCGTAAAGCGCAGCGGCGGCCGCCTGTGGATGGGCCTGACCCGCGCCGGCATCAGCCTCCGTGCCTACACCACTTTCCGCGAAATCCGCGACCTGATCGCCCGCACCGCCTTCACCCAGCTCCGCTACTCCCCCCTGCTGCTCCTCAGCACGCTAGCCGCAATGTTCTTGACGTATCTAGCGCCCGTCGTGCTTCTCTTCGGGCAGCCCTCCGCACCGCGAATCCTAGGCGCCTGCGCTTGGCTACTAATGTCCCTCCTGTATCTTCCAACGATCAGCTTCTATGGCCTGTTCCCCGCATGGGCCGCAACCCTTCCGCTCTCCGCATTCTTCTACACATACGCCACATGTCTCTCCGCAGTCCGCTACTACCTCGGCCGCGGCGCCCAATGGAAAGGCCGCACCCAAGCGCACCGTTCGCGGTGAGCTATCCAGTACCCGTGGAATTTCAGGGACAGTGCAAATTGTCGTTTAGGTAGACTATTCCTGTAAAATCGTGCGCTTTGCACAGACAGAATCTCCCTAACTTCTTTAGAATCAGCACTTGGGAAAGGGTATCAAAACAGTTTAACTATTTTCAGAATTAACACTTATGGAAAATCTGGGGGAAGGGGCCCCACCCGACACAGGAGCGTCCAAGCTACCAGTGGAAAAATTGATACTTTGCTCGACCGCATCGAAATTTGCTACTCTTGAGAAGCTAGGTACAGGGCTGTATCCCGAATTCAGGGAACGGTACCGGAGGCCATCATGAGTGCTGTCCCCAATGCGGGCAACGGCAAAATCACCGTGCCCGAGCTTCTACAGCGCAAGACTTCTGCTGCAAATTCCTCATCCGATTCCAAAAAGATTGCCTGTCTGACGGCCTATGACTATCCGACTGCGCGCTTGCTCGACGAAGCCGGCGTCGACGTCATCCTTGTCGGCGATTCGGTGGCTATGGTCGCCCTCGGTTACGAGAGCACATTGCCCGTGACCCTTGACGAGATGATCCATCACGCTCGAGCCGTGCGCCGCGGAACCAAGCACGCGCTTTTCGTCGCCGACATGCCCTTCGGCAGCTACCACTCCGACACCGCCGAATCCCTGCGCAACGCCGTGCGCTTCGTAAAAGAAGCCGGCGTCGAAGCCGTCAAGGTCGAAGGCGGCGAGCGCCGCCTTGAACTAATCGCGCGCCTTACCGAAGCGGAAATTCCCGTGATGGGCCACGTCGGCCTGACGCCGCAATCCGTCAACGCGCTCGGCGGCTACCGCGTGCAAGGCAAGACCACCGCCTCCGCCGAGCAGTTGCTGCGCGACGCCCGCGCCGTGGAAGCCGCCGGAGCCTTCGCCGTCGTGCTCGAAGCCGTGCCCCGCGAGCTCGCCGCGCAAATCACCCGCGAGCTGCGCATTCCCACCATCGGCATCGGCGCCGGCCCCGATTGCGACGGCCAAATCCTCGTCGTCCACGATCTGCTCGGCCTCACCTTCGACCAGACGCCCAAATTTGCGCGCAAGTACGCCAACGTCGGCGAAGTCATTTCCAACGCCGTGCGCGGTTATTGCCAAGACGTGCGCAGCGGCAACTTCCCGTCGGACAGCGAGTCCTATCATTCGGGCAAGACCGTGAAGGACGACAAACCGGTTCGCATTTCCATTTGCTAGGTCGCGCAACAAAAGTTCGCGACAAGAAATCCATTCGACGAGGGAATGCCATGTCTCCGGAAGAAATTCGCCTGCTCTACGATTACAACGCCTGGGCCAATCGCCGCTCGCTGACCGCCGCCGCCGCGCTCACCCCTGAGCAATTCACCAAGCCCATGGGCTCCAGCTTTCCGTCCGTCCGTGACACGCTGGCGCACATCTTCGGCGCCGAATGGATTTGGCTCGAGCGCTTCCAGGGCCGCTCCCCCTCTTCGCTCCCGGACACCACGCAATATCCCGACGTCGCCACCCTCGGCGAGCGGTGGGGCGAATTCGAGCCGCGCCTCCTCAATTTCGTTCGCACCCTGACCCCAAGCGATCTCGATCACGTAATGGAATACAAAACGCTAAAGTTCGGCGTCTACAGCAACCCGCTCTGGCAATCCATGCAGCACCTTGTCAATCACGGAACCTACCATCGCGGCCAAGTCACCACGCTGCTTCGTCAGCTCGGCGCGCCGGCAATCCTGACCGATCTGATGCATTTCTATCGCGAGCGCTCCGTCGCCGCGAAAGCCTAGCTCTCGTCCCGCCGCCCATCGTGGAGACAATCCGAACCATCGCCTGGATGAAAGAGTCAGCGCGGCAAGCCCGTGCCGAAAGCCGCATCATCGGCTTCGTCCCCACCATGGGCGCGTTGCACGCCGGCCACACCGCCCTGGCGCAGCGCGCGAAACAGCAATGCGCGCCCGTGGTTGCCTCAATTTTCGTGAACCCGAAACAGTTTGGACCCAACGAGGACTTCACCAAATATCCCCGCACACTCGAAGCAGATTGCGAGAAATTTTCCGCCGCCGGCGTCGACGCCCTCTTCCTGCCCGCCGCCGCCGAAATTTATCCCAGCGGCTTCCGCACCTACGTCACCGTCGAGGGCCTGAGCGACCGTCTCGAAGGCCGCTCGCGCCCAGGCCATTTCCGCGGAGTCGCCACCGTGGTGCTCAAGCTCCTCGAAATCGTGCAGCCAAATTTTGCCTATTTCGGCCGCAAAGACGCACAGCAAGTCCGCATCATCTCGCAGATGGCCCGCGACCTGAATCTCGACACCGAAATCGTCGTCTCCCCGATTGTCCGCGAACCGGATGGCCTCGCGCTCTCTTCTCGCAACGCGTATCTGAATCCCGACGAGCGCCGCGCCGCCATCGTTTTGCATCGCGCGCTCGAAGCCGCTCGTGCCGAGCTGACCGCCGGCGTGCGCGACTCGCTGCATTTGCAATCGATAATCCGCCGCGCGTTGCAAGCCGAGCCCCTCGCCGCCGTCGACTACGCCGAAATCGTCGACGCCGACGCCTTCGAGCCCGTCACCCGCATCGCGCGCCCCTGCTACGCTCTCCTCGCCGTTTTCATCGGCAAAACCCGCCTCATCGACAACCTGTACATCGAGCCGGTTGGCGATTCCGGCGAACTCGCCTACCATCTATAGTTACTGCGATGCTTCGGCAGAGCATCGCACCCCTGATTCTCGGTGAAGTACGCAAATCATCTGGAGGTGACGGAGATGAATTTTCGCACGCGCTTTTCTGTGTCGCTAATCGCCCTTTGCTTTTCCCTTGCAACTCTCGCCCACGCCACAACCTCGATTCCGGCGGGCACCGCCATCACCGTCACCATCGACCAGTCCATCAGCTCGAAAACCGCGCAGGTTGGCCAGGGCCTTGTGGCCACAGTGGCGCACGACATCACGGTCGACGGCAAAGTGGTCATCCCCAGAGGCTCGCACGCCAAGCTGGTCGTTAGCAGTGTGCAAGCCTCCGGCCGGCTTTCCACTCCCGCAAAAGTTTATCTGCGGCTCAAGAGCGTTGAGGTTCACGGCAAGACGTACACGGTCGCGACCAGCTCCGGCGGCAAAACCATGGGTGGCAAAGGCAAGCGGGACGCCGGATTCATCGGAGGCGGAGCAGGCGCATTGATCGGTGGACTCGCCGGCGGCGGCAAAGGCGCGGCAATCGGTGCAGTGGCCGGGGCTGGAGCCGGCACGGCGGGCGCCGCGGCCACCGGAAAGAAAGAAGTCGAGTTCCCCGGCGAGACGCGGCTAAGCTTTACAACTCGCGCCCCGGTCACCATCAACTAAATGTTTTAACTGCGCTTAGCCGGAACGCCGCCGTTGCGTTCAGAGGCTACGGCCAGCACTTGGGTGGCGTGGCCTTTGGCCTTCACGTTGTCCCAGACGTGCTCGATTTTCCCATCCGCGCCGATGAGAAACGAGCTGCGCACAATTCCCAAGAACGACTTGCCCAGGAATTTCTTCATCCGCCGCGCGCCGTAGGCTTCGATCATCGTAAACTCAGGATCGCTCAGCAGCGGAAAATTCAGCTTGTACTTTTCCTTGAAGCTCGCTTGCGCCTTCACCGCATCGCCGCTCGCACCCAGGATCACCACATTCAGCTTGTCGAATTGCTTCTTTGCGTCACGAAACTCGGACGCTTCCACCGTTCAACCCGAAGTATTCGCCTTCGGAAAGAAAAACAGCAACACCCGCTTCCCGCGAAATTCGGAGAGCGAAACGTCCCTGCCATCGTCGCCCTTCACCTTGAAATCCGGAGCCTTATCCCCAGCCTTCAACATTGCAATCACCTCGAGGTTTTCTTGGAGTGCGGCAGTCTGGCTGCCGCTTTCACGGCCTGGACAACACTATAAGCTGTTCTACGAAAGCAGTTGGCGCAAAATATCATTCACCGCTTGCGGATTCGCCTGCCCACGCGTAGCCCGCATGACCTGTCCCACAAAAAACTTGAACACCCCTTCATTCCCGCCTTTGAATTTCGCCACGTTATCCGGATTCTTAGCAATCACGTCCCGCGCCGCCTGCTCGATCGCCGAAGTGTCGCTGATCTGCGTCAACTCTTCCGCCGCCACAATCTCTCCGGCGCCCCGCCCGCTGTCAAACATCGTCGCAAATACTTTTTTCCCCACCGCGCCCGTGATTTTCCCCTCTTCCACCAGCTTCAGCAGCTCCGCCAGCGCCGCGGGCGAAACGGGCGACGCATCGATCTCTTTTCCGGAATCATTCAGCCGCCGCAAAAGTTCCGTCTGCATCCAGTTTGCAGCGCTCTTTGCCGAACCGCCCGCCTTCGCCGCCGCCTCGAAATAATCCGCCAGCGCCTGCGAACCGGTAAGCACCTCCGCGTCGTAAGCCGTAATTCCGTACTCCCGGACGAGGCGCTGCTGCTTCGCGTGTGGCAGCTCCGGCAGCTTGCCCCGGATTTCCTCGCGCCACGCCGCGCTCACGTGCACCGGCAACAAATCTGGCTCCGGAAAATATCGGTAATCATGCGCCTTCTCTTTCGAGCGCATGGAATCCGTGCGGTTCATGGACTGATTCCACAGCCGCGTCTCCTGCGATATGCGTCCCCCGCTCTCGAGCACCCCGATGTGCCGTTCGATTTCGTATTCCAGCGCCTTCTGCAGAAACCGGAAGGAGTTAAGATTTTTTACTTCGACCTTGGTGCCGAATTCCTGCGAGCCGCGCAGCCGCACGCTCACATTCGCGTCACAGCGCAGCGACCCTTCTTCCATGTTGCAGTCGCTCACTCCGGTATACAGCAGAATCTGCCGCAGCGTCGTCAGATACGCGTAAGCCTCTTGTGGTGCGCGCATGTCCGGCTCGGAAACGATTTCGCACAGGGGCGTCCCGCAGCGGTTGTAATCGATGTATGCCTTGGTGGCCGATTGTGAAAAGCCTTCGTGCAAATTCTTGGCCGCGTCCTCTTCCAGGTGCAGTCGCGTGATCCCGATGCGCTTCTGCGATCCGCCGTGCTCCACCTCAATCCAGCCCCCGGTGGCCAGCGGCAGCTCGTACTGCGAAACCTGATAGCCCTTGGGC
>CATPAM010000396.1 GCA_955651735.1 Candidatus Acidiferrales bacterium
AGCGTCGCCTGGGTGGACGGCCTTAGCAATGGCTTTGCTGTATGCGCCGAAACGCTCGGCATCGGCAATCATGTCTCCGAAGTCGTGCAGCGAATACATTTCAGCGGAGTGGGGCAAAGCCCACAGAGTCGTAATGGGCGATCAGGCGCTCGGCGTCGCTGATAATCAGATCGCAGAGTGCCCCAATGCGATCCGTATCGGTATGAGGCACAATCCGACGAACGGGCACCTGCGTCACGAGCCTGCTCAGAAGGTCGAATTCCGCGCTGCGCTGAGTCCTGTTTAGCAACCAATTCATGTACGTATTCTGGACCAGCTCCAGGAGTGATTCGCGAGCGCTGAGGTCTTCTATTCGTGGCGCATCATTTCCCGAAACGCGCGGCGCAAGAAGATAAATTGCACTGAGCGGCCGCCGATGCGGCTCGAATTTCGCACTTCCGCCATCCAGCGGCAAGTATCGTTTTCCCCACGCCGGCGTCAGCAGCGGCAAAGCGTCTGCAGTGCCATACAAGTTCCGCACGGCATCCGGCCAGAGACAAATGCGAGGATACCCAGCTTCGACTTGTAGTCTATCGCCTTCCTTGGTGAGCGCAGCAATGTCTTCACAAAGCACGGGAATCCCCTGCAATGCGAGCGCGGCCGCCGTCGTAGACTTGCCAGACTCACTCTCGCCGCACAGCACGACAGCCTGTCCATCGACACAGACTGCGCTAGCATGTAGCGACAAGATGCCCCGACGGCGCAACACGAATCCCATGATCGGTCCAAGAAGATATGTAGCAATATCTTCGACCGTCAAGGGAGGGGGACAAGTTCCCCATATTTGCTGAGCAGCGCGATCAACAACGAAGCGAGTTCCATCACTATAGGCCAATTCGAAGAGTTCTTCACGTCCCAAGGCGGTAAGCGTAAATGCCGGGTCACCTGTCTCCGGGATTGCCGGCTTGCTGCATTGCACGATGGACGGTAAATGGATTCCACTTATGACCCAACCTGGCTCGGAACCTAGCTCCAAGATAATGTCGGGCTTGGGGATATCGGCGTGTTTGTCAGTTAAGCCCGGAACAGACGCGCTCGAAAGTACATTGAGGCCGTACGCGCGATAGGAGTGTCTTAGAAGGGAAGACTTGTTCTTGCTAGACAAGTCCATTCGAGGGCGCTCATGCCGTTCTTCGCATACCGATCATGGTGCCGCCATCCAACATGTGCATGTTTCCGGCAGACTTCGTGATTTCAGCTAAGTCGCCGTATACAACAAGTTTAGGGGGTTGGTACGGCTTCTTCATAAGTTCTTTCTCAGCAGCAGACACGATCTTCCCTCCTGACTGTAACGAATCCATCATTCCTTTTCAACGGCTTTTAGCCAGTAGTTGAGTGAAACAGGCCGCAAATCGGCCCACGCGTCGGAACTCGGAGCACTCACTAAAGTCGCGCCAAGCTGCCCCCAATCTACGAACATCCTCGTGTCCGCCACCGGTTCGGAGAGCCCCAGGGGGTTCCAGCTACCGCTCTCCGCATGAATCCTGAGTGGGTCACCGAGAAGCGGCACCTTCGGGCGCAAGCGAATCCGTTCCGGGAGCAACCCACGCATCGTTTGCCGAAGCAGTTCCTTATGCATGCACCAAGGTATCGGGGGCACGCGCAACAGGTAGCGCAGCACGCGTTGGTCGAGCAACGGCGCTCGCACTTCAAGGGCCACGTCGGTCCAAGCCGCATCATCGCTTTCGAATACACTTGGCCAAAACCCGCTCGAGAGTCCCGTATGCCCAATCGGATGCAAAGGATGGGCGTTCTTACCTGCCTGCTGGAGTTCGAGCCAGCGCTCGCGCAGACGTTGCTGTTTCTGGAAGGTCGGCGCCAGCCACCTTGGGTATTGCGACATCGGCTCACTGCGGCCCATCCACCGTTGCAGCCGCACGCGAAAACCTGCCCGCATTGGCGGAATCCGTCCGTGCTTGAGGATGTATCCGCCGAAGACCTTGCCGATTTTGCCAAAACTCAATCTTTGGAGTAGATAGACCAGATAGGGCCAAGCTTGTCCGGTTAGGACATCGTCCCCGCCGAATCCTGCCAATGCGACGGCCGCATGAGCCCGAACCCGCTCATATTGCTGGTTACTAAGGAGGAGGAAGGGCTCGTGGCACGGCTCCGGCATCCGCAGTTCTGAATCGCTCCAACCTTCGTAGGGAATGCAAGACGCACCCTGAAGGATCTCGATGGGTATGCCAAGGTGCTCTGCGGCAAGCGACGCATAATAGCCTTCTTCATCGTCGAAGAGTGGGCGGTAATCGACTGTATACGCGCGGAGCGAGGCATGCGATCCGGACTTCTTCGCTATTTTCGTTGCGATTGCTGCAACGCTCGTAGAGTCGAGTCCACCACTCATGAGAACTGCCGCAGGTCCGCGGGGCAGGCGCTCGCGAACGGCCTGCTCCAGGAGCTCGCGAAAACGTTCGACGTATTCTTCTTCGCGCTTGAGCCACAGAGGCTCTTCAATCGGCAGCGAGGTGAAACGATGTACGCCAAGCCCTGTATTCGAAAAACGTAAAGCGTGACCGGCAGGGAGACGTGAGATCTCTCGAAACGCCGTGCGTTCTGGATAGGAACAGGAACCCTGCAGCAGGAAATCGCCGATGAAGTGGTGATCGAGCGTGGTGGAAATGTCGGGCGCACATCGGATCGCGTCTAAAGTGTTGCTGAAGTAGAGGCGATTGCCCGTTTGCGCGTAGAAGAAGGGGCGTGCGCCCATCAAGTCGCGGGCACACCACAGGTGGCGGGCTTCGGAGTCCCACAGAGCGAACGAGTAGTCTCCAATTAAATCGGGCAGGCTATCTTCGCGCCAGCGGCGCCACGCGCGCATGATTAATTCCTCATCGTTAGTATCACCATCGAATTCGTCGCCATGTTGCTCGAGTTTGCGGCGCAAATCGTCGCGGCCGTCCAAGCGCACATCACCGAGCAGCCAAATACGCCCGTCGAGCGAGCACGGCTGCGAAGAGCATTGAGGCGCGGGGCCGGTGCGGAGAAACGTGAAGCAGAATCCGGCCCCTGGTTTCGTTGTGATATGAGTACCGTCGGGACCGCGAAATGCCAGCGTCTGAGCCATGCGCTCGAGTAAGCCCGCGTCCAGCGGGGCACCATCCAGGGACACGACGCCGGCGAATCCGCTCATTGCGGCTCCAGCGACACGGAGGAAAGCGCTTCGTCGAATGGCGCGTAATGCCGATGAAGTTGTTGCGAGTCGTCTACGGCGATGCCTTGCCGCTCGACCCAGGCGTGCGCTTCGAATCTGTCTTGCACTTTGCGCGCACCGATGCGGAGTTCGGACGCGATGCCTTGGCGACCGAGCAGCCACCAAAGCGCAAGAGACTTTTCCAGGCATGTTGAGCTGCGCCAAGCGTGGCGAACTGCCGCATTGACCATGCGCACGGTGAGTCGCGTCCGCTCGACATCAGCCAGAAGGCGAGCCGGGTTTTTCTGCGAAACCCGCTGCGGATGCGCGGGAAAGCGAAGAAGGGATTCTTGCGTAGCTCGAAAGCCACGAATCTTGAGGCTAACCCAAATCACCGGCAAGAGCACCGCCGCGCGCAGGAAACTTCCGCGCGCTTCCGAATCCAGTGAACTAAACCGTCGAAGACGTTCCCACATGGGAGGAAGTCACGTGTAGCAAGCCATTTTCTACCAGCCGCGTCAGCAATTCGGTCAGGTTCGATCGCAATAATTCCGCGTCGACATCGTATTCGTCTAGAAGCTGGACGTAAGCGGCATCGACGCTGGGCGCGACGGTAACAAGCTGCCACATGCGTGTTCCAGTCTCGTCAAGACCAAAGTAGCGCTCCGTCTCGATGTTCAAGAGCACTGACTCTTTATCGAGAAAGCGCACCAAGACGTGTGAAGGCACGGTGACACGATCTGCCAGCGACACCATTTAGCGGGACTCCCCTGTCGATGCCTTCGGAGATGAGAGGCCACGGAATTTCAAGACACCGACTCGAAACGTCATTGGCTTTGATTCTACAAGCGATTCAACGGGTTGGCCACATCCATAGCTTCAGACTGTGCGATCGTGTCGACCAAGTCCGATGGTGACAAACAAGAAAAGACCGGTTCTTGGAACTGCAGAGCCGGCCAAGTCGCGGGACGCGTTCAGGATTTCTTTTTCTTTATCTTGGTGTCGATGCCCGGAGCGATCTGCTGCAGCGCTTCCAGGCCCTGCTTGGCTTGCTGACCGTACGGGCCGTTGGGATCCAGCTCAGCGGCCTTCTGGTACGCCTCCACGGTGCCGGGCTGCACGATAACTTCCAACTTGCTGCCAACCTGTTTGTAATCCATGGAACCAACCAGCGCGGCACCCAGCAGATACCAGGCTTGCGCGTTCTTGGGATCCAATTCGGTTGCTTTCTTCAGAGGCTCGACGGCTTCCTTCATTTTCCCCGCGTTGTAGAGGGTGATGCCGCCATTGCGATAGGCCTGCGCCGCATTTGTGGGATCCAGTTCCGCGCTCTTTTTGTAAGCATCCATGGCTTCAGGAATCTTGCCGGCGCGGCCGTAGATGCCCCCTAAATTATTGTAGTAGGCGGCGGAGGGCTTGAGCTCAATGGCTTGCTTGTAAGCGTTGGCGGCGTCATCGGCGCGGCCGTCGGCGTCGTAGGCATCCGCCAGACGCGCCCATACAAGGTGAAGATTGGCGTCTTTCTCGCCGGCTGCGGCTTTTGACGCTTCGAGTTCCGTCACCGCTTTGTCGGCCAGATCCTTTACCTGCTGTTTCAGCGCATCACGCTGGTCGGCCGGAGCCTTCGCCAGATCCGTCTTGGCCTGGCCAGCCTGATTCAGGAAACCGACGCCGGCGTCGTAGTGCCCCTTCATTCCCTGAAATTTTTGCTTCTCTTCTTCCTGCTTTTTGGCCTGTTCTTGTGCCGCCGCGCCCTGTTTTGCAAGTACCTCTTTGAAATTTGCATCGGCCTTTGCGTCTTCGCCATTCTGCACCCGGACCTTGGCCATCTGATAGGGCGGTTGCTTGTCGTTCGGCGGAGGAAAGGAGACAACCGTGACGTCGTAGACGCCAGGCCGCAGACTACGAATGTTATATCTGCCGTCATTATCCGTCTTCGCCTCCTGCTTTACGCCTTGGTCGCTTACGGCTTGAACGGTAAGGCCAGCCCAGGGTTTTGCGTTTAGGTCCAAGATCACGCCGCTAATCGATCCGGTTTGTGCCGAGGCGCCTGGCGCGAGAACAGAGACCAATGTTCCAACGATGAGTGCGGCAAACACCAAAAAATTATCAGCTCTCTTCATGCCCATTTCTCCTTTTAACAGAGACGAGGCCGGTGCTGTCCGCCTCGCCGGCGTGCGCCTATTATCTCCGAACTTGGCCGGATACCAAGCTCAAGGCTGTGCTGCTACCGTTCGCCGGTAAGGAATTGGATCCGCCACTCCAGCTTCGGCAAACGCCCGCAAGCGCAGTAAGCAACTGTCGCACGCGCCACAGGCTGCATCTTCGCTCTGATAGCAGGACCACGTCAAATGCAGCGGGGCCCCAAGCTCGATGCCGCGTAGAATGATTTCGCCCTTCTTTAATTTGATGACCGGGGTGACGATTTCGATGTTCGTTTCCTTCCGTGTGCCGGCTTTCACAAGTTCCTGAAATGCCCGATAATATTCGGGCCGGCAGTCCGGGTAGCCGGAACTATCCTCGGCAACGGCGCCGATGTAAACAGCTTCCGCGCCAATGGCTTCCGCCCAACTCACTGCCACGGATAGAAAATGGGCGTTGCGAAACGGCACGTAGGTTACGGGAATGTCCCCGTGGGGGCCGGGAACACCTAGCTGGTCTTCGGGCACGGCAATTTTCTCATCCGTCAGAGCGGAGCCACCTATGGCGCGGAAATGGTCGAGTTGTACAACCAGCCGCGCATCTATTCCGTAGAAGTCGGCGATATCTTCAAATGCCCGTCGCTCGCGAGCCTGTGTGCGCTGCCCATAGCTCGCATGGAGGGCGGCAATATTGCCGGCACCATGGCGTTCGCGGGCAATGGCAGCGGTAACGCAGGAATCCATTCCCCCGCTCAGGAGGACCACGGCTTGTTTTTGCGTCTTGTCCATAAACATTTTTCTTCGTTTTGCTCTAAACACCCTTGGTAGCCGGATCCCAAACGAATTTATGGAGCTGCAACCCGAGCCGCACCGGCAATCCGTCCGCAAGAATCCATTCCACCAGAGCTGGTGGCTGCAATCCCTGCCATTTCCCTTCCGGGTCGTCGAATACCGGGGAAAAGAGCACGGCGCGCACTCTCTGGGAGAGCTGATGCTGCAGGGTGAAGTCGCGTGCAAACTCGTAATCGCGCCGCGTTGAGAGGACAAACTTCACTTCATCGTTTGCGCCGATGGCGTCGAGATTCTTCATCTCGAAGGTGTCCGCTTCTCCGGAGTCTGGGCACTTCACGTCGACAATCTTGATGACCTCTTTCGGTAGCCGTCCCACGAATCGCTCGCCGCTGGTTTCGATCAGCACGGTATATCCCGCGGAGAGCAATTTCTCCGCCAGCGGGTAGATTTCCTCTTGCAAGAGCGGTTCGCCGCCAGTCAATTCCACGAGCGGCACTGTTGCGTGAGAAGACTTCGCACTATCTTGCCGGCCGGCAAGCGCGTCGACGCGCGCCAGCACTTCGTCGACGCTCATCTTCTTCCCGCCGTGAAACGCGTAGGCGGTATCGCACCACGTGCACCGCAAATTACATCCCGTCAAGCGCACAAAAATGCACGGCAGGCCGGCACGTGTGCCTTCCCCCTGAATCGATTTGAAAATTTCGGTAATGAACATGAAATGTACCGGCTGGGCGCCTGAGGGCCTAGTCAGAGCTCCCGCTTTGTGTCGCTCTCCTACTTCCCGGGACGATATTGCGCGCTGGCCGTGTCCGTCTCCCAGATAACGATGTCAGTAACGCGGGCTCCGGCGGGCAACGCCTTAACATGGCCGGTGACCTCGTCGTAAAAATACTTCGCAAGATTTTCGGCCGAAGGATTCACGGTGCGAAATGGCTCCAGATCGTTGATGAACTGGTGGTCGAGGCCGCCGATGATCTCGCGAATCACTCTCTTTAATTCCGTAAAGTCGCAGAGTAAGCCAATGGAATCGAGCTGCGGACCTTCGACGGTCACACGCACACGATAATTATGCCCATGCACGTTCTCGCATTTGCCGTGATACCCGCGAAGCGCGTGCCCGGCGGAAAATGTCTCTTCGACGCTAACTTGAAACATCGTTTGTTCTTCCTGGAATCCGCCCCTGGACCTTTGCTCTTATTGTCCTTGCAGAAACTCAGCCACATCCCTCAATTCCTGTGTGGTTGCGTACCCCGGGAGAGACTCCAAGAAAATTTTACCATACGCCATGCGTTGAATCCGGCTATCGAGCAGCGCCAGCACGCCGCGATCGGTCTTTGTCCGAACGAGGCGTCCGAACCCTTGTTTCAGCGCGAGCACCGCTTGGGGCACTTGGAACTCCGAAAATGCATTGCGCCCATCCTCCTGTAGAGCCTTCACGCGCGCCGCGACAATCGGGTCGCTGGGCACCGCGAAGGGCAGGCGATCTACAATGACGCAAGAGAGCTGATCCCCCGGCACGTCGACGCCTTGCCAGAAGCTCGAGGTGGCAAACAGCACTGCGCCCGGTGTGTTCTTGAATCGCTCGAGCAGCGCCGATCGCGGCGCCGTGCCCTGCAGGAACAACGGAAACGACACGCGACCGCGCACGCGCTCGAACAGATCATTCATCTGCGAATAACTGGTGAACAAGCAAAAGGCGCGCCCTTGGCTGATTTCCAGCAATTTAACGATTTCATCCGCCGCCGTCTGCGAAAAGGCCGGATGGCGCACGTCCGGAATGGCGCGGGGCATATAAAAAAGCGCCTGCTTCCCCCAATCAAACTCCGGCGGCAGCGCTGCTTCTTTTGCGTGATCGAGTCCCAACCGTTGCCGGATGAACTCGAAACGTCCGGCGACCGTAAGTGTGGCGGATGTCAGAACAATCGAATCGAATTGCTCGAACAACCGCGCGCGGAGAACCTGGCTCACGTCAATCGGCGTAGCAGCCAGGAAAACACCTTTGTTTCGGCGCTCGTACCAGTAGACGAAATTGCGTTCGTGTGATTCCAAAAGAAACGACAGCTCCTGGCGGATCTCGAAACTCCTGCGCGAGATGCGCAACAACTCCTCCGGCTTTTGCACCATTGCCGCAAACTCGGTTTCCAGCCCCTTCAAGGCGCTCACCAAAGCGTCGTAGGTTTCGCGATGCTGCTCCAGGAACGCCGCGCGTTCATTTCTTTCGAAGGGATAACGCCCATCGCGCGCGGGGAACGCGTCAAAAAAGGCTCGGCTACGCTCACGAATCCGCTGCGTGCGCCGCAACAGCGAGGGTGTACCGAGGCGCAACATTCTCATGGCCATGTCGGCGTCACGCGCCAGTTCCTCGAAACGATAGTTCGAAATCTGCCGGCCGAAGTAGTCGCTGGCTACGTCCTCCATCTCGTGCGCCTCATCAAATACCACCGCCGAATACTCCGGCAGAATGCTGCCGAAGTCGTCTTGCTTGAGGGCGAGGTCCGCGAAAAACAAATGATGATTTACGATGATCAGATCCGCTTCCTTGGCGCGCTGCTGCATGGCGGTGATGAAGCATTGCTTAAACTCCGGACATTTCTGTCCCGTGCAGGTATCACGCCGCGCGTCGATTCGCGTCCACAGGTCCGAATCGTCGGGCAGAAAAGTGAGCTCGGCGCGATCGCCGGTTTCCGTCAGCTTGGACCAATCCTGAATCTGCCGGAAGGCATCCATCTCTTCCATGTCCTTAAGAACCGGCTGGTCGGCGATCTGATGCAGCTTGGCGCGGCACAAAAAATTCGAGCGCCCCTTCATTACTGCTGCTTTCAACTCGGGTGCAAAGTGTTTTTGCAAAAATGGAATGTCTTTCTGATAGAGCTGCTCTTGCAACGACTTCGTGGCGGTGGAGATCACCACGCGGCGCCCGCTGCAAATCGCGGGCAACAGATACGCCAGCGTCTTCCCTGTTCCGGTTCCGGCTTCGACCACCACGTGATGCCGGGATTCGAGCGCGTCCTGCACCAACTCGGCCATCAGGAGTTGCGCGCGGCGGTGCTCGTAGCCACCGATCATGCAGCGTTCTAGCAGTCCGCCGGGCCCAAACACATCCTGCATGCTTGGCTGATTTTTCTTGTCCGCCCCGGACGTTTCCGCGGGGACTTCGCTTTTCTCGGGACGCGAAGGCTCTTCATCCAACGGAACATAGCGCCTCTCGGCCCCGGAACTCTTTTCTCTCTGCGCCGCGGACGTCTGCCGCCCTACTGCCGTTGCTTCACGTTTTGCCAAAAATCGGTGTCTCCTGCCCTGTCCAAACGCACAGGTGCCGTCTCGCCAACGATAGCATACGGATTGACATAACCATGACATGAGCGTGACCCTGCGCTTTGTAGGATCGAATGCGCGCTGCCGCATTTAGCAGTTGAACAAACTGCTCTCCTTTTGCATCTATTCTTGAGAGGCAGGCGTAAAGTTGTACTTGGAACGTTGGTGGCCGGCCCGGCTCAGGCTCGGCACTCACTTCGCCGCGGGGGCTCGATGAACATCCGGAAGATCTTTGCCGCAGTGGTCTTATTGTCCGCCGTTGCTTTGATCTCGTGCAGCGGTTTGCCGAAGCCTTGCACTGTGAATTGCGGAGGCGGTGGCACCGCGACGCTCAGCATGACGTGGACGGCAGCTCCGCTCGCGCCGCCGGCCAACACCAACCTTCTTTCTTTCATCGTCGATGTAAACACCATCACCCTC
>CATPAM010000397.1 GCA_955651735.1 Candidatus Acidiferrales bacterium
CGGCGGGGAAGACCACGTCGGCGGCTTTGGCCGTGTCGGTCATGAACATTTCCTGGACAACCAGGAATTCGAGCTTGCCCCGGCCGTAGCCTAGGGTGCCGAAATGAGCGAAGGGGTTTGCGCCCATCACGTACAGAGCTTTGAGCTTGCCGGATTGCGCTGCTTCCACGATTTGCGGCGCGGTCAGGCCGGGCCTCGAGGAAATTACTGAGCCCCACAGCCTGTCGAACGCTTCGCGGTTGGCGGCGCTGTCCAGGTGCACATATCCGGGCAGGCGGTCCGGCAGCACGCCCATGTCGGCGGCGCCCCGGGAATTTGCGTAATCGCCGAGAGCCATGTAGCGCGTCTTGCCGGGAAGCTTGGAGCCGAAGGCCACAAGCTGCGCGATGGCGGCGCCGGAAACTTCCGCGCCGAAGACGACGGCGACGTCGGATTCCGCCTCTAGGCCGACCTTGAGCTGAACGAGCTGCTCGACAAGGCTGGATGGAAGCTGGCCTTCTTCATGAGCGAGCCAGCGCAGCGCGGCGGCTTCCTGGCCCTTGCCGACTTTGACGAAGACCTTCGCTTGGCGGTGCAGTTTGACTTCGCGTTCATTGATGATGAAGAGCTTGGCGCCGAAATGACGGATGCCGGTGCGAATCTCCCAGGCGGCGAGGGGATTCTGGTTGGTCGGATCGTTGCCGACGAGAAGAACGGCTTTGGAGTGGTAGAGCTGATCCATCGTGAGCAGGGAATCGGCGGCATTCTCGCCGAGCGCGGTGATCAAGCCGGTGTAGTCGGCGGTGCGGTGGTGATCGACGTTGTTGGTGCCAAAGGTGGCGCGGGCGAGGCGTTGAAAGAGATAGTTTTCTTCGTTGGAGGTGCGATTGGAGCCGATGAAGCCGATGGAATCGGCGCCATTCTTGGCGTGAATTTCCTTTAGCTTGGTGGCCGCGGTTTGCGCAGCTTCTTCCCAAGAGACGGGGAAGAGCTTGTCGCCCTTGCGCACCATCGGGTGGCAGATACGGTCTTTGTGCTGCGTGAAATCGAAGCCGAAGCGGCCCTTCACGCAGAGAAAATCCTTGTTGATACCGGAGAGGTCGCGATTGTTCGCGCGCATGATTTCGTGATTGCGCACGCTAAGGGTGACCTTGCAGCCGTTGGAGCAGTGCGTGCAGGTGGTGGGAACATATTGCATTTCCCACGGGCGGGTCTTGTAGCGGTACGTGCCGCTGGTAAGCGCGCCGACCGGGCAAATATCGATGCACATGCCGCACTCTTCGCACTCCAGGTGATCTTCGCGGTTGGGGATGATCACGCTGTTGGCGCCGCGCATGCCCACTCCGAGCGCCTTGACGTCCATGCCTTCGTCGCAGACGCGCACGCAGCGGAAGCAGAGGATGCAGCGGGGGGCGTCGTAATAGACGAGCTCCGACCACTTTTCCTCGGGCCGGTGGATTTTTTCTTCGACGAAGCGGCTGGAATCCGCGCCGTAGCGGAACACCATGTCCTGCAGCTCGCACTCGCCGCCTTTGTCGCACACTGGGCAATCGAGCGGGTGATTCGTCAGCAGGAATTCCAGCATGTACTTGCGCGCGTTGCGCACCTGATCGGTGTCGGTACGCACGATCATGCCTTCGGTAGCCACTACCGTGCACGCGGTCTGCAACTTCGGCATTTTTTCGATTTCGACCAGGCACATCCGGCACGCGGCCTGTAAGGAAAGTCCCGGGTAATAGCAGAAGGAGGGAACTTCGGTGCCGATGCGGCGCGTGGCCTCGATCAGCAGTGTTCCCGGAGGAACCTGCACGTCGCGGTCGTTAATCTTCAGCGAAATCAGCTTTTGCTCGGTTTTGGTTTCTGACATTAGTTCCTACCGCGAGCCGACCAGCGCTTCGGCGGATTTAAATGGGCAGCGCCCGTTCAGATGTTGCTCGAATTCATTGCGCCACTTTTGCACGATGCTGATGGTGGGCAGCGCGGCAGCGTCGCCGAGCGGGCAGAAGGTGCGGCCCAGCATATTTTTGGCGAGCTCGCCGACGAGGTCGATATCTTCCGGGCGCCCGAGGCCTGCGTGGAAGCGATCCAGCATCTTGCGCAGCCAGGAGGTGCCTTCTCGGCAGGGGATGCACCAGCCGCAGGATTCGTGCGCGTAGAAATGCATGATGCGGCGGGCCATGTCCACCATGCAGGTATCTTCGTCCATCACCACCATGCCGCCGGAGCCGAGCATGGAGCCGGCCTTGGCGACGGAGTCATAGTCCATGGGAATGTCGATCTCGGACGCGCTCATCAGCGGGCAGGAACTGCCGCCGGGGATGACCGCCTTCAGCTTCTTGCGGTTGGGGATGCCGCCGGCGGTCTCGTAGATGAACTTCTTCATGTTCATCCCGAGCGGAATTTCGTAGATGCCGGGCTTATTGACGTGGCCGGCGACGCACAGCATGCGCGTGCCGCCGTTTCTCGGTGTGCCCCGGCTGGCGTATTTCTCGCCGCCTTCGAGAATGATCGCCGGCACCGTGCTCAGCGTTTCAACATTGTTGATGATGGTCGGACAGCCGTAGAGGCCGACGACCGCAGGGAAGGGCGGCTTGATGCGCGGATAGCCGCGCTTGCCTTCGAGCGACTCCATCAAAGCGGATTCTTCCCCGCATTCGTAGGCGCCTGCTCCGGTGTGCACGATCAAATCAAAGTTGAACCCTGAGCCGAGGATATTGTTGCCGAGGTAGTTGCGCGAATACGCTTCGTCGAGAGCCGTTTGAGCGATGTCGAGGACGTAGCGATACTCGCCACGGATGTAGATGAAGCCTTTCGCCGCGCCTATCGCGCGTCCCGCGATGATGATGCCCTCGATCATCTGGTGCGGGTCCATCTCCATCAGCGGTCGGTCCTTGCAGGTGCCGGGCTCGGATTCATCGGCATTGCAGATGACGTATTTTGCCTTCGGCGAATCCTTGGGGACGAAGGACCACTTCATGCCGGTGGGAAAGCCCGCGCCGCCGCGCCCGCGCAGGTTGGATTTCTTCACTTCGTCGATGATGGACTCCGGCGTCATTTCCTTCAGCGCTTTCTCCAGCGCCTTGTATCCGTCGTGCTGTAGATACACATCCAGCTTGTGCGAATACTTGATGCCGAAGCGGCGGCTGATGACGGGGGTCTCCGCTGGATCGCGCGGGTGCAAGGCACCCGCGGTGACCGGCTCAGGTGTGGGATGATCACCAGCGTCAAGTTCTTCGATAATGCGATCGAACTTCATCGGCGTGAGATTTTCGTAGAAGTCGTAGTTGACCTGCATGGCCGGCGCGCCGGTGCAAGCGCCGATGCATTCGACTTCTTCGAGAGAGAACACGCCGTCCTTGGTAGTTTCCTTGTGACCGATTTCCAGGCGCTTCTTGGCTTGCTCCAAAAGCTCATTGCCGCCGCGCAACATGCAAGCGACGTTGGTGCAGATCTGCACGTGATGCTTACCCATGGGCTTGCGGCGGAGCATGGAGTAATAGGCCAGCGTCTCTTCCACTTCCACCGTGCGCAGGTCGAGCCGCTTACCGATTTCGGCAATCATTTCATCGCTGAGGAGGCCGTATTCATCCTGCGCGTACATCATCATGGGGATGAGCGCGCTGCGCTTGAACGGGTAGCGGTTTTGCAGCGTATCGAAGCGGGCGGCGAGTTGTGGCGAAAGTTCCATGGTCATTTATTTGGGCAAAACTAAGTCCCTGTGCCTAGCCGAATTTCTTACGTTGAGATCCTTCGGCTATCCTCATCGGATGGCCTCAGGATGACAGTTGTGGGTGAACGAGCAATCAACGGTCGACTTCTCCTAACACGATGTCGATGGTACCGATGCATGCGATGACATCGGCGATCAACTTGCCCTCGATCAATGTCGGCAGCGCCTGCAAATTAATGAACGACGGCGCCCGGAAATGCACGCGCAGCGGCTTCGGCGAGCCATCGCTCGCCACGAAAACACCCAGCTCGCCTCGCGGAGACTCGACCGCCGCGAAAGCCTCGCCCGGCGGCGGTGAAAAACCTTCGGTAAAAATTTTGAAGTGGTAGATGAGCGCTTCCATCTCCGTCTTCATTTTCTCGCGTTCGGGTGGAACGATCCCGGGCGCCTCCGTGCGCACCGGACCTTGCGGCGGAATCTTCTTCATGGCCTGGCGGATAATCTTCAAGCTCTCGCGCATCTCCGCAACCCGGACCATGTAGCGAGCGAAACAGTCGGAATCGGTACGCGTGGGAACGTCGAAGTCAAATTCTTCATAGCTCGAGTAAGGGAAAACCTTGCGGTTGTCGTACGCCACTCCCGCGGCGCGCAGCGTCGGCCCCGTCATGCTAAGCGCGATGGCATCGGTGGCGGATATATAGCCGACGCCCTTGGTGCGACCAATCCAGATGCGGTTGCCGGTGAGCAGCTCTTCGTACTCATCGATGCGGCCCGGCATCATCTTCACGAATTTTTCGACGCGCTGCAGATAGCCGGTCGGGGGTTCCAGGGCCAGCCCGCCGATGCGGATATAGCTGGTCATCATACGCTGCCCGGTGACAAACTCGAAAATCTTCAGGATTTCTTCGCGCTCGCGGAAACAGTAGAGGAATACGGACATCGCGCCGAGGTCGATGGCGTGCGTGCCCAGCCAGACCAAGTGCGAGGAAATGCGCTGTAGTTCCACCATCAGCACGCGGATGTATTGCGCGCGCTTGGGCACTTCGATGCCGAGAAGTTTTTCGACGGCGAGGCAATAAGCGAGGTTATTGCCCAGGGGATTGAGGTAGTCGATGCGATCGGTGAGCGTGATTGCTTGCGAATACGTCTTGTCTTCGCAGGACTTCTCAATGCCAGTGTGCAGATATCCCATGTCTGGAATGGCTTTAACGACATTTTCGCCGTCGAGCTCCAGCAAAATCCGCAGCACGCCGTGCGTCGACGGATGCTGAGGCCCCATGTTGAGGACCATGGTTTTGGCTTTGCCGGTGGCGGTCTCGACCGTGCTGGTCTCAGATTGAATCGTCACGTTCGGTTCCTTGTGTAACGCGTGGCTATCGACGGAATGTCGCGATAGCCTTCGACCGGAAAATCCTTGCGGAGGGGGTGGCCTTCCCAATCGTCAGGCATCAGGATACGGCGCAAATCGGGATGGCCATTGAAGCGAATCCCGAAGAGGTCGAAAATTTCCCGCTCGAGCCAGTTGGCGCCGGGCCAGACGGGAACGAGCGAATCCACAACTGGATCGCTGGAGGAGAGGCGCACTTGCAAACAAAGACGTTCGCGGCGGGGAATCGAAACTAGTTGATAGTCGACCTCGAAACGCGGCTCGAGAGGATAGCGGTCGACGCAGGTGGCGTCGCTAAGCAGATTAAAGCGGAGATCTTTGTCGCCGCGACAACGCTCGGCGACTTCGCGCAGCATGTTGCGAGGAACGACGATGGTGGTCTCGCCACGAAACTCAATCACTTCGCTGATCGCGTTCGGGCTCCATGCACGCAATCGCTCGACCACAACATTAGTATCTTGGTTGCTGTTCTCCGCCACAGTTCCCGAATTCCCCAGTTGCGCCGACTATTTATCCCTTATGCCAGTCCAGCGCGCCCTTTTTCCACAGATAGATGTACCCGACCAAAAGGATGGCGATGTAAACGAGCATCTCTGCGAAGCCATATCTTCCCATGGGTACCGATTGCCGGATCATATCCCGATAAATGTAAGCCCACGGGTAGAGGAAGATAGCCTCTACGTCAAACAAGATAAAGACCATAGCCACGAGGTAGAACTTCACGGAAAAAGGCTCGCGAGCATCGCCCGTGGGTTCCATGCCGCATTCGTAAGCTTGTTGCTTGGCGCGATTGGGACGCCGCCATCCTATCAGCACGGAAACGGCGGTGAGCGCGCCCGCCAGCGCAGTGGCTAGCAGCAGGTATATGAGAAGCGGTGCGTAGGCATGTAGGCCGGAACTACTCATGGGCGAAAAGGTATAATAACGATTCGGCCGCAAGCGGTCAAATGCGGCGCGAAGCGGCGCGGTGTGGCCGGCGTAGGGCGAGAGAGCGCATTCCCAGATGCTGTTTGGGCACAACTCGAACGTGAAAATCGGCGAGACGGTCTACCACGTACAAACCGAGGACCGCGGCAC
>CATPAM010000398.1 GCA_955651735.1 Candidatus Acidiferrales bacterium
ACCGGCGACCATCCTTTCGGCGCCGGGATGTGCTATGTTCTTACTGCTTCAATGCTCCAGGAGGCACTGCTATGAAAACATTGGTTTTGGGTTTTGCACTTTCCGTGCTGGTTGGCTTGCCCGTTTTGGCTGCGCTCAAAGTAGGCGACAAGGCGCCCCATTTCTCGGCTCGCGCTTCACTGGCAGGAAAGGAATTTACCTTTTCTCTGGAAAATGCCCTGAAAAAAGGGCCGGTGGTAGTCTATTTTTATCCTTCTGCCTATACCAAAGGCTGTGATCTCGAAGCGCATACATTTGCGGAGATGAAGGACCAATTCGATGCCGCCGGCGCGACCATCATTGGTGTATCGGCCGACAGCATCGCGCGACTCGATCAGTTCTCCGCAGACCCGGAGTATTGTGCGGGAAAGTTTCCGGTAGCCTCCGATGCGAATGGCGAGATCGCCGCCTCCTACAACCTGACGAAGACCGCCGTAAAGCCTGGCCAGGCGGATGTGCGCGGTGTCGCAATTGACCATGACTTTATCGAACGCACAACCTTCGTCATCGGCAAAAATGACAAAATCATCGCGACATTATCGTCGAAGGACGATGGTCTTTCACCTGACCAGCACGTAAAGAAATCATTGGCGATCGTGCAGCAGCTTGCCTCCAAATAGCGCGGCTAGATTTCTGATAAGTCGGCTTTTCGGAAACAGGCCTGTGACCCGCTCCGGCATCTGCCACTGCTTGACGCCCGAGCCCTGTTGCGATAGATACGCCGGTCATTGGGCACCGTGACGGCCCTTACTTCTGAGAGATTACAGGTCCAAGTTCTCTCGGAACCTCACGGTGACTTACGAGGATGCATCACCACCAAAAGACACCCATTGCGCTCTTCTCAATGCTGCGCAGAAGCAACCGTTTTCGATCGCCTGGTTACAATGGGAATTCCGGTAACTGACAATTTGGGGAGGAGGCCATGAAACGCAAATGGGTTAACTGGGCAGTTCTAAGTGCGGTGGTCGTCGCCGCGGCAGTGGGAGAGAAGTGGCTTTCGAGTGCGGCATTTTCGGCTCAAGCCGCTCAGCCACAGGGCCGTAGTCTACCGATCTTCGAGGTGGATCGCGCATGGCCGAAGGTACCCGCCCAATGGAAGCTCGGAGATGCGTCGAGCATTGCGATCGATGCACAGGACAATATCTGGGTCCTGCACCGGCCGCGAACGCTCAAGCCAGAGCAGGCAGCTATGGCCGCGCCGCCGGTGATCGTCTTCGATGGCGCGGGCAATTATATCAAGGCCTGGGGCGGGGCGGGCGATGGCTATGAATGGCCGCAACGCGAGCATGGCATCTATATCGACTACAAGGGCTTCGTGTGGCTTGGCGGAAACAATTGCCCCACGAATGGCTTGCCGGGGCTCAAACCGGTTGCCGATGACCAACTCTTAAAATTCACGCAAGATGGCAAGTTTGTCATGCAGTTTGGCCGCAGCAATCAAAGCAAAGGCAATGCCGACACGCAGAATTTGCACCGGCCGGCGGATGAGTGGGTATATCGACAGACGAACGAATTGTTCGTGGCGGACGGTTACGGCAATCACCGCGTCGCCGTCTTCGATGCGGATAGCGGCAAGTTCAAGCGGATGTGGGGCGCATTCGGCAACAAGCCAGTGGACGATGACCACTGCGCGGTGGTTACGCCAGCCAGCTTCTCAGATCCGGGACCTCAGCAGTTCAGCATCGTACACGCCATCCGCGTCGCCAAGGACGGCACCGTGTATGTGGCGGATCGGGAATACCGGCGTGTCCAGATGTTCACCAAAGACGGCAAGTTCCTGAAGCAACTGGTCAGAAACAGCTTACCGTTTGCCCGCGATTTGGCCTTGTCTCCGGACGTCAACCAGCAGTTCCTCTATGTCGGCGGCGGCAATGGCATTTTCATTGTCGATCGCAAGACGTTGGAGATTGTTGGCAACGTCCAGCCCGCAGGCATCATTGGGCCGGGCCATGAGATCGCGACCGATTCGAAAGGCAATCTCTACATCGCGCAGACCACGTCCGGACTGCAAAAACTAACATTCAAAGGGATGTCGCCAGCAAATCGCTAACGGGTCAGCTATTACCAGGGACCCGACGCTGCTGGAAGCATACGATTCAGACCGCTAGCTCCCGATAAGTGGGTTTCTCGGAATGTGGGAAGATCAATCTGCCTCCCCGCTAACACTTCTCCCCACTGGATGGTCGGCATCTTGTTCCAAGGGACGAAGCAGTCAATTCGGCCCTAGGCACGTCCTATTTCGCGAGCGGATCCGGCCGCACCTGGAACTTCACAATCTTTGGCCGTGTACCCTTGCCGCCTTCCTGGTGCCAAGGTGTGTACATCGAGTAGCTCGACCAGAACCCGCGACCCTTCCATCCTGCATTCGGGTCGTCGATCCGTCCCGACGCGTGTCGAGAGAAGAATCCTAGCGGGTAAGGCACGCGCAAGGTCAAGGTCTTCATCTGACCGCCTTGCGGCATCACAACGAAGAACGAGTCCGCGTTGACGTCGCCGGACAGTACTACGTCCTTCCCGAGACCAAGCGTGTTGTCCCGATCGACCTCGGTCAGATACAGCATGTCGGTGCTGAGATCTTCGGGCGCACCCTGGAAGGCGGGACCGGGCTTCGTGTACACGGTCCACCCCTCCGGGCACTGCTGCCCGGTGGCGCTCGGTCCGTTCAGCACCTTGCACTTGCGGCGATCGAAGCTCAAAATTTGATGGGCGCCCCGCCAGTTCTGCCACACCACGCCGTTCGTGTCGATGGCCACGCCGCCCGAACCGGCCAACGGCATTTTGTCAGGAGGCGGCACGTACACCTCCCCCTTACACGTCTGTGGCGGCTTGGCCCCTCTCTCGAGGCGCACGAGCGTCGTATCTCTGGCGCCGATTCCCGAGCACCACAAGCTCCCATCGATTGGGCTGATGGCATCCGAGTAACATCCGAAGTGGATCCGGTGGTCCTTCTTGGGATCGATCGGTTGATTCGGCTCGGTCCACTCGGTGATCTTGCCGTCACCGTTGGTGTCCAGTACGGCTGGACACCATCCCTGCGAGGCTGCCGCGTCGTGGGTTTTGTCGAACTCCTTTGTGTCCAGCCAGCCGATGGCGTCGGTCTGGCCCAAGACTAGCGAATCATTGTCGTCGAAGTGGTTATGGTCGGCTGCAAAGCAGCTGTCGACCATGGTGAACTCCCTCGTCTTGGGGTCGTACATCTCGATCTGCCGGGCGCTTGGGCCAGGCAGCGGGAAGTACTTAGCGAATTTGTTCATCGAGCCGTCTTTACAGAACTCGGGCTGCTGTTGCGGCGCACGAGTCCGCGCAGTGACCCACACGCGACCATGGCTGTCCATCGCAACGCTGCGAGGATCGGACGATCGTTGCCAGACTTTCTCGTCCCCCCAGTACGGCGACGTCGGCGTGTTGGTGTCGATCGGTGGTGCGTTCGAGGGAATCTTGATCTGAGTGGTGGCGTTCTCGCGTGGGTCGAGCACGGCAAGGATGTCGGAGCTTTGGATGGCTCCGTACACGAGCCCATTCGCATTTAGCGTGGGCGTGCGCTCGTCAGTGGCGGCCAGATCACTCCGTCTGCTGGTCGGCATGGCCCAGTCCCACATCGAGATCACAAGGTTACGCTCGACACCGGCCGGACGTGGCGGGGCCTCTTTGGGATATGCGCCGGCGGCAATGCGATCAGTCCAATCGGCGAACGCTTTGCGCTGCGCTCCGAGTCGGACGAAGATGGCGCCCATGTTAGGTCCCGAGGGTCCCATCACCATCCGATGATCCCAGGCGTCAACGCTGGATTTGAACGAACCAAGGCTCTTTGGAATTTCCCG
>CATPAM010000399.1 GCA_955651735.1 Candidatus Acidiferrales bacterium
ACCTGTCGGCCAAATCCTCCAGATTCAGTGTAGGGATGGCGGCGTCAAGGATGGGTTTTCCCGCCGGGGCGAAGATCACTTTGGCGGACGTTTCACGCGCAACACGCGCGGCGAAGTCGGGCGCTGCGCCGTCATCAATGGGGACGGCAACGGCGCCGCGGAGGAGGCAGCCCCAGAAGGCGGCCATCCACTCCGCGCTGTTCGGGCCGCAAAGGAGAACGCGGTCTCCAGTGCGAACGCCGCGCTCCTTAAGTTCGCGTCCGCAGAGAAACGAGATTTGCGCTAGCTTGGCGTAAGTCCACGATTCGCGGCGATAGCCGCGGCGCTGCACGACGGCGATGTCGCGCGAGTAGGTGTGGAAATCGTCAAACAGCGAGAGGAGGTTAGATCGCGGCATTGACTTTGCGTGCGCCTTGGAGAAGTCTACGCCTTTGTTCGCAGCTTATGGCCAAAGGCACGCGACGTGCCAGTCAGGAACGTTGCAATCATCCGCCGAAAACCAGTGGCGGCGAATTGCGGCAGAGTCGGTTACAATAGGAAGGCTGGGGGGGCCGGTCGCATTATTCCCCTGTCAATTTGGAGATAAGCAGACGCAATGCCCGTACCGATATCACAAGCTTGGACGGTCGCCACCTATGTGCTGAAGCAGAAGCTGCTGGGGCGGAAGCGCTACCCGTTCGTGTTGATGCTGGAGCCGCTGTTTCGCTGCAACCTGGCGTGCGCGGGCTGCGGCAAGATTCAGTATCCACCACACATCCTGAAGAAGGAATTGACGCCCGAGGAGTGCTTCAAGGCCGTCGATGAGTGCGGGACGCCGATGGTTTCGATTCCTGGCGGCGAGCCCCTGATGCACTCGCAGATCGACAAGATTGTCGAAGGCCTTGTCGCGCGCAAGAAATACATTTATCTGTGCACCAACGCGCTGTTGCTGAAGGAAAAGCTCGATTTATTCAAGCCCAGCAAGTATCTGACGTTTTCCGTGCACATGGATGGGCAGCGCGAGCACCACGATTTTTCGGTGTGCCGCGAGGGCGGCTACGATCTGGCGATGGAAGGCATCCGGGAAGCAGTCCAGCGCGGATTCCGCGTGACCACCAACACCACACTTTTCGATGGCGCCGACCCCAACAGCGTACGCGCGTTTTTCGACGAAATGATGGAGCTGGGCGTCGAGGGCATGATGCTCTCGCCCGGCTATTCGTACGACAAGGCGCCGGACCAGAAGCATTTCCTGGGGCGCGCTCGCACGCGCCGACTGTTCCGCGCGATTCTGTCGAATCGCAAGAAGAATTGGCAGTTCAACCAATCGCCGTTGTTCCTGGAATTTCTGATGGGCAAGCAGCAGTACCCCTGTACGCCCTGGGGCATGCCCACGTACAACATTTTCGGCTGGCAAAAGCCCTGTTATTTGCTGCAGGACGGCTACGCGGACACGTTCCAGGAAATGCTGGACAGCGTGGAATGGCAGAATTACGGCACGGAATCGGGTAATCCCAAGTGCGCCAACTGCATGGTGCACAGCGGCTACGAAGCCAGCGCCGTCGACCACACGTTCGGTGGATTGCGCGGACTCTGGGCCGCCGCCAAGGCAACTTTTTCAGGCAGCTACAAGGATCCGGACGCGTTGGCCCTGCTAAACGAGCCGGCAAAGCCGGTGCACACCTACAATCCGCTGGTGCAGATTAATTCCAGCGGCAAGACGCAGCTCGAGGAGACGCGTGCGTGAGCGCCCCGACGCATGCCGCCCGGCACGGCGCGGCAAACGCAGCCCTCGACCCAGAAACGCTTGAAGTCGCGCCGGGAACAGTCCACCAGAGCGTGGAAGGTTGGGTGCCGCATCTCGCAACGGAGACCGAGCTCCGCGAAGCGTTGGAAAAAGCGTTCGATTACCGCGGCGACGTGGCCATCACAAAGAAAGATGGCAGCAAGATCGACGGTTATATTTTCGACCGCGTGACCGGTACCAGCCTCGAAAGCTCCTATGTGCGGATTTTGCCACGCGATTCCAACCAACGCGTAAAAATTTCGTATGCCGAAATCGCGGCACTCGCGTTTTCGGGCCGCGATCCAGCCGCAGGCAAGAGCTGGGAAGCGTGGGTGCGTAAATACTGGGAGAAAAAGTCTGCCGGAGAGGGCAATTTGACCCTTCAGCCGGAGTCCCTCGAGTAAGTGGTGCGCCCCGTTTTCCTCCGCCCGAACATCCCCAAATCTATCTGTAAGCCCATCATTGTAAACGGTTTACAACTATAGCCGACTGCCGATCCTCGCTCCTTAGCGCGTGGACAAACCGCCGTTTTCGTGTTATGCTTCGAGCCAGCGTTTGTTGCTCTTGTATTACCTTTTGACTCGTTCAGGGGGCTGCAAGGACAAACTTTGCGGCCTTTTTTTGCGGGCGGGAGGATGTCACGGCGCTTGGGAGACCGAGGCGTTTGCTGCTTAGTCGACCAAGAAACGGACCAAGAGAAGCAATGCAATTCCAACTCGAGGTCGGCAGCAGTGTCAAAGGAACAAGGAACAGTGAAGTGGTTCAATGCTTCGAAGGGTTATGGTTTCATCCAGCGGCAAACCGGGGAAGACGTTTTCGTGCACTTCTCCGCGATCATGATGGATGGGTATAAGTCACTGAACGAGGGGCAAGCTGTTGAATTTGAACTGAAAAAGGGTCCCAAGGGCCTTCAGGCGGAGAACGTCACCGGTCTCTAGCCTGTAAATTGGGGTGCTTCGGCTCCCCGGCCAGGGCACCCACCAAGAAAGTTTATTCCGCGGCGAGTGAGTGATCCAGGAGGACGTTGTGCAAGCAATGCAAGAAGGACAGACAATCAAGCATGATGTGTACGGCCTTGGAATCGTGACAGCATCCGACCAGGAGCGTACCTCGGTTGATTTTGATGATCACGGGCCGAAGCTCTTCGTCACCAGCATGATGACGGCTGAGCTCATCGGCGAAGCCCCGGCCACGCCGCCGAAAACCAAGAGGCGCCGCAAAGCATCTACGGCCGCAAAAGCCGCCAAGGCTGCCAAGAAAGTTGCTGCCGCCGCTGCCACCAGCCGTTCGTAGTATCTCCCCCTGCCTTTCGAACGATTCCCCGCGCCCCTGTGGCGTAGGGGTGTGTCTGCAAAGCACGCGCAAATGGCCTTCGCGGTTTTGTGTTAAGTTTGTCGCGCTGAGATTTGTCGCATGAAACGCGCACTCATGATCATCGGTGTTGTGCTCATTTTTTTTTTTATTGATGCCGTTTAGAATGAGATCTACACCTACCATCAGCAACAGCAAGTCGCGAACGTCGGCCCGTTTCAGGCCACGGTCGACGAAGAAAAGACTGCGCAGATTCCCGTTGCCGCAACGATTACTCGGCCAAACATCACAAGGGCTTTAACCACGTGATTCCGACCGTGCTGCGCGGCGGCCGAGCCGTGCCGTTCACGGACTGGTCGACCGTCGGCCTAAAATAGGCAGCTGCGCCCGCAACCCTGCAAACGCGCGCTCGTTCGTTGACTCGCTTTTCCGTCCCGCACTAAGATGGCCCGTCACATTTGGGCAGTCAGTAGCTGTCAATGCAGAGATGCCAGCCATTTAGGGGGGACGATCATGCACCAAAATTACTTTCGTTATCAAAACGTTGTAATCCTTACAGTTCTCCTCGCGGCTTTGGCGGCGGTAACCGGCGCCGACTCCAACAAGGCGGATCCGTCGGCTCCTCCGGTGGCCACCGTTCGCCTGGTAACCGACGAATACTTCGGAGTCAAAGTCGCCGACCCCTATCGCTACATGGAAGAGCTGACGAATGCGGAGGTCAGCGCGTGGTTCAAAGGACAGAATGATTACACGCGTGCAGTGCTGGGCCGGATACCCGGGCGCGCCGCGCTACTAGCGCGGATCAAAACTTTGGATGAGGGCGCGCCGGCCCGAATCACGGACTTGCGGCGCTTGCCCGGCGATCGCTATTTCTACCAAAAGCGGCTGGCCTCGGAGGATGTAGCCAAGCTTTACGTTCGCGATGGACTCAAGAGTGATGAGCGGCTCCTGGTGGATCCCACGAAGTTCGCAACCGCGGGTGGAGCTCACTATGTAATCAGCTATTACGCGCCTTCCTTCGACGGAAAGTATGTCGCGGCCGGCATTTCCGCGGCGGAGGACGCGGTGCTCCGCGTATTTGATACCAGCACCGGGAAAGAGACCGGCGACGTGATCGATCGAGCCCAGTTCGGCAGTCCTACCTGGATGCCCGACGGTCGATCGTTGTTATACAACCGCTTGCAACAGCTCACGTCTACTTCTGCGCCGACAGATCGCTATCTTAACAGCCGCGCTTATCTACACGTCCTGGGCACGCCGCCGGACAAGGACCAGATGGTCTTTGGCGTTGGCACACCGAATGTGAGCATCGACCCGGCGGATATCCCGTTTGTGGCCACGTGGCCCGGCGTTTCGTACGTCTTGGGCGTGATTGCTCACGGTGTGCGCAATGAGATCACGGCTTACGTGGCGCCGCTCGATTCGCTGCACGGCGCAACCGTGCCATGGAAGCGCTTCTGCGATGTGGATGATGATGTGACGGGGTTTGATGTTCATGGAGGCGACCTCTACCTGCTGTCCCATCATGGGGCATCCCGCTATAAGGTCCTGCACACGAACCTTTCCGATCCCCAGGTCGCGCGCGCGGAACTTGTAGTGCCGCCAAGTGAGGCAGTCATTCAAAACATCGCGGCCGCCAGTGACGCGCTCTACATCCAGGAGCTGGATGGAGGCCTCGGGCGGTTAATCCAGCTACCGTATTCCGGAGGCAAGCCCGAAAAGATTCAACTGCCATTCGATGGTAGTGTGGGACTCTCGGCGACAGACCCGCGTGTTCCCGGTACATTGATAGAACTGACTTCATGGACCGAGGCGCCCAAGATCTATGCCTATGATGCGAGCCGCAAAAATGTCACGGATACAAAGTTGCAACCGGTGGGAAAGTTTGACGCTCCTGCCGACCTCGAGTCGGTAGAAGTCAAAGCCAAGAGCTACGATGGGACGCTGGTTCCGCTTTCCATCGTGTACCGAAAAGGTGTCAAACTCGATGGCTCCAATCCCACGCTTCTAAAAGGCTACGGCGCCTATGGCATCACTTTTGATCCTGGCTTTGACCCCAAGCTAACAGCCTGGTTTGAGCGCGGCGGTTTGATTGCTGTAGCTCACGTGCGAGGCGGCGGCGAATATGGCGAGGACTGGCATCTTGCGGGAAAACTCTTGACGAAACCCAATACCTGGAAAGATTTCATCGCTTGCGCGGAATATCTGATCAATCAGAAGTACACCTCGCCGTCCCGCCTGGCAATCCAGGGAGGAAGCGCAGGCGGCATCACTATAGGTCGCTCAATTACTTCGCGACCTGAACTATTCGCGGTAGCCATTGATGGGGTGCCGATGTCCGACGTAGTACGTGCTGAGTTTACTCCCAATGGACCACCCAATATTCCTGAGTTTGGAACGGTTAAGGAACCCGACGGTTTCAAGGCCTTATATGAAATGAGCCCCTATCATCACGTAATGGATGGAACCAAATATCCGGCGGTGATGCTGACCACCGGCTTTAATGATCCGCGCGTGGTGTCCTGGGAGCCTGGGAAGATGGCCGCGCGCCTGCAGGCGGCAACATCGAGCGGCAAGCCGATTCTCCTGCGCGTGGACTATGACGCCGGGCACGGAATCGGATCAACCAAGACTCAGAGGGAAGAAGAGCTCGCCGATGAATGGAGTTTCGCGCTATGGCAATTCGCTGTAGCGGAGTTTCATCCAGCCAAACATTGATTTCATTTGTTGGCGGATTCCGTTTGCTCGAAAGCGTGGTAGGACGACCGCACCAGCGGCCCCGCTTCGACGTGCTTGAATCCCATGGCTTCGCCGTGGACTTTGAATTCCGCAAATTCGTCGGGATGCACGTAGCGAACGATAGGCAGATGCTCACGCGTGGGCTGCAGATACTGACCCAGAGTGAGAATGTCGGTGCCCTGCGCAGCCAAGTCCTGCAAGGTTGCCAGCACTTCCTCTTTTTCCTCGCCTAATCCCAGCATCAATCCGGTCTTCGTCGGAATTTCCGGATGCGCTTGCTTGGAACGCCGCAGTAATTCCAGCGATCTTTCATAAAGCGCGCCCTTGCGCACCTGCCGGTAAAGCCGCGGCACGGTTTCCGTGTTGTGGTTGAGCACGTCCGGCTTGCTCGCGAGAACGGTGTTCAGCGCGTTCCGGTCACCGCGGAAGTCCGGAATCAGCACTTC
>CATPAM010000400.1 GCA_955651735.1 Candidatus Acidiferrales bacterium
CGAGCAGTTGAGCTTGTTTTCTGACCCACTAAGCTCGGAATCGCTGCGCGCCAACGAGTTGCGGCTGTACTTCTTCTCGCTCGCTTATGAACCTGCCCGGATTCGGTTGAGGTCCGTTGATGGTCGGATTGCCTTGGTGACCCCCTCGTCGAGACAATTCACTTAGTGACAGTTGAATTGGGGTGTAAGCTCCTATTCCTCATGAACTTGCGCTTTTCGATTGGCGAGATCGAGCGTCGCGACGCTCGAAATGCTTGCTGCATCGGAAGATGTCAGCCGTTCGAATTCTGCAGGTGGCCGATAGTTTTTTTGATAGTTGGTCTTCGAAGTTAGCATCAGGGCGTTCCTGCACCTTCAAAAGACGTGATCTACGTCGAGGACCTTCAGAACAGACAGCGGTTGCAAGATGCAAGGCAAGGGAACTGGGCAGTTCTTTAGAACAGACGGCTTGCTTGCTAATCACGTCACTGCAAAACGAGCGGATAAGAACTCCACTCTGCACTGCTTCTTCGGAACTGCAGAATATACCGTCCCGGCCGTGACGATGAGAAATTCACTGCAAGTTGAAGCGAAGTGATGTGATCCTGCAAGCTAGCTGTGCCGCTGGTTACAACTAACGATTCTCGTGACCGCGTAACAATGCGGACCTCGTAAGGCCCCTCGCTGCTCCCCAAAGGAAGATAAATATTTAGGCGCGAGATTTTACGACTGACTTCCAACGGTTGCTCTTCGAAATTCGGTTCCATACCGCGAGCGACGGAGCGATCCCTTAAGTCCAACACAGCGGTGTAGCAACGAGGGTTTCGTTATGCCTCTGCAGGAAGAACCAGCCCGCAATACTCCCGGCAATCAATATGCTCGCGGCCACCGCCAAGAGAGTGCGCTTTAGGCGGAGTTCGTAGGCCTTAGGGAGGAACGCAAACGCGGGCATACCCCCGATTTGCTTTGTAGGTCATTTGAGAATGGAGCGTTGCATGGATCAGAAAAAGCCCTACACCCCGCCTAAAATTGTCGAGTGCGGCCCCGAAGTTCCTGAAAGGCCAAAGGCTTCCTCTCGCATTGCCACCGGCATTCACCGAAAGTGGAGAATGCGACGTTTGTCCGCAAAGTGGATTCGTCTGGACCGGAGCGGTCCGGCAAGCTCGCCGCACAATCGAAACCAATCAGAACGAGCAAGCTATGCAAGTAGCCGAAACAGATTGTGGGTAGAATTACTTGACCGCGTGTTTCGGGTCCGGTTCATCCTTGCGGCGAGCGGATATGAACAACACGATACCCGTGACAAGCGACCCCGCCCCGACTATTCCCGTCAACGAACTGGTTTTGCGTTCGGGTCGGGTCATTGATTGGTCGGGAGGAGCAGGACCTTGGTGTGCCACGTACTGCGCACCCTGAAGTCCGCATAGCAAAATCCCGAGAACTATCAAGCCGAGACCGGAAATTTTACCAAATTGCATGGAAACTCCTTCCCCACCTATACGCCAGCCACCGAAACACACAGCCCTCGCCGCTAAATAGATACATCATCCCGGAAGGCAAAGTCACGAGGCTACTCTAAAAAAGACACGCGTTTTTTCAGTCGGCTGGAGCCCATGTTACGCAGGAGGGCCAATTCACTTTGGACATTCAGTTGACATTAGTTGTCCCGAAGGCGACAGCCCGACATGGACGAAATTGGTAGAAAGGGTCCCCAAGAATGGTGGTGAACAGCCATGATGGTACCTTCTCGCGATAGAGCCACAATTGGAGTCGTCTTTGCTGTGCTGTTTGTAGTCAGCGCCGTATTCGGAATCTCGAAACGTAGTTCAGCGCAAACGGCCATCGTGGAAGAAAAGACAGCCGGAACGCTAGACGCTGCTATTCGAGCCAACGCTGCACATATCGCCGAAGAGGGCACGAAAATATTTCGTTTTGACACATTCGGAGATGAAGACTTTTGGGGTGACACCCTTCAGCTTCACAAAGCCATTGAGGGCACGAAACTACGTGGCGTTGGCCAGGGAGTAAGTCCGCGAACAGCGTTGGCTGTCGGCCTTAAAGTGGACATAGATGCTCTTCCGGAGAGCCTGGTAATGTTAAACCGGAAGTGAGCGTGCCGCGCACAAAAATTATCCTGTTCTCAATGCACATGGATAGTGTTCCCCGATCACTCGCGGCACCGGTCGGCACAGTGGGGATGAAACCCCGAACCTCGAAACCCCACAATCGATTTCGACCAAGCCCGTTTAGTTCCTCGCAACCACGATTCTTATAGGCACCGCCGAACGATTGTTCCCACTGATTTTGTCGTGCCCGGAAAGTTCCACGTCATCAGCGCACCCATCGCAATGCAACGCGGCTCCCGAAGTTGACGCACAGGAAGAATTCCCGCAATCCAATACCCATGCAATAGGAACGCGAAACGAACCCAATGTTCACTTCTGTACAGCCACCACCTCTCTTCTATCAGATGATGCGCAACCGTGGAAGAACCACCACGTCGCACAGTTAGATTCCCATTTGTGGCGCACGCTCAAGTAATATCCGAAGGCGGGGCCACTGTAAGAACGCGGGTTACGCAACTGAGCTTGCACGGATGCTACCTCGAATTCGGTAGCCCTCTGGCAATCGGAACTCACGTAGCTCTGAAAATTTTCGATGGGCAAGATTTTTTTGAAGCGAGTGCGAGTGTGGTGTACTGCCAACCAAGCGTAGGGCTTGGCCTTGTGTTCCGCGACGTTAAACCCCACTACCTTTCCCTGTTGCAAAAATGGCTACTGCGGGCAATGAAGGAACCCGGTCCCCCATCCAGCAGCTAAAGTCAGTGCCCCCCCGGCGACTATTTGATATTCGAGGACCCTTCACAGGAGATGGGTGAGAATTCCGAGGAGCACGGTCTGATAGCGGATGGAGGCGCCCCTGTCCCGGCGCCGCCAGCTTCACGTATCAACCGACGGATGACAATTCGCGGATGCCAGCTTCCGCCGCCTCTTCAGGGGACGTGAACACGTAAGGAAGCCAGGACTCGGGGCGCGGCAAGTTTCCCAAAGCCCGCCACATGATGCCCTGACGCAGATAGCCGCCTTCCGATGAGTAGCGCAGTCGAGCACAAGACCGGCAGCGCCAATCAATTCGCCTGACTCTGTTCGACCATCCCGAAAAACTGTCCCATTCCCAACCGTAGACGTGACGGCGCGGCGTGTTGCAGTAGGA
>CATPAM010000401.1 GCA_955651735.1 Candidatus Acidiferrales bacterium
GTGTTCGCGGTTGCCTATTCGTGGGACAACGGCACGCTCCGCTACGTCACGCCCGAAGGACTGCGCCGCAGCATGGGCCGCGACGCGCTTGATCTCAACGCCACGCAACAATTCAACGAGCAGCGCGGCCTGAATTTCCTCCTCCCAGCTTGACGGCGCGCTGAAGCAAACCTCGCCTATTTTTTCGCGGGCTCGGGCATCACGTAGCCGGAGGTGGCCGGAAGGCCGGCGCGTTCGAGCTGCACCGTCGTGTGATCAATGCGAAAACTCTTCGACGCTTTTTCCTGAATCGAAATCAGGATGCGCTCGCATGCGTCCATGTGCATGTCCGGAACTCGCGCGTGCAAGCTCAGCGCATTGTGCCCGCCTCCCAGCGACCAGATATGCACGTCGTGAACTTCCTGCACGCCTTCAATACTAAGCATCGCGCGCGCGACTTCTTCCACGCGCATTTCGCGCGGACGGCCTTCCAGCAAAATGTGGGAAGACTCGCGCAGAATCCCGATGCTGGACCACAGGACCAGGAGGCCGATCGCGAGGCCGAGAATGGGGTCGAGCCACTGCGCGCCGGTAATTCGAATGGCAATAGCGCCGGCGATGATGGCGATGTTGGAGAGAGCGTCGCCAAAATTGTGAATGAGAATGCTGCGCAGATTGAGATCGTTGCGGCCGCGCACCAGCGCGAGGGTGATGCCGCCGTTGACGGCGAGAGCTGCGAGAGAAGTCCAGATCATCCAGCTTTCGACGACGTTGACGGGAGCACGCAAGCGTTCGAATGCCTCGTAGCCGAGCCACAGAGAAAGAAAAACGAGGACGAGCGCGTTGGTGAACGCGGCAAGTGTACCGGCGCGGTGGTAGCCGTAGGTTTTTTCGGAATCCGCGGGGCGTTCCGCCCAGCGCATGGCGACCCAGGAAATACCAAGAGCGGGAACATCGGAAAGATTGTGGACAGCGTCGTTGAGGAGAGCGACGGAACGCCCGAGAAAGCCGCCAACAACTTCAGCAACAACCAGGCCTAAAGTTGCGACCATGGCCCAGCCGAGCACGGAAGGCTTTAGCGTCGGATGCACGTGCGCGTGACTGTGGCCGTGATGAGAAGGACCGAAGTGCTCGTGGCTGTGCTGGTGCGCGGATTCGGAGGAATCACACGGTTGGATTGCCGGTCCGTGAGAGTGCTGGTGCATCCCTAGAATATTCTACGCGTTCGAACGACGTCGCGCAGCCGCTCCGCAATCATATTACGCAGTTTGACACTTCCCCACCCCGAATTCGTTGACGCTCCCCGGCTTCGCTGCCAACATCGAACAAGCTTCCTGGTCGCACGCGTACGCGCAGAGGTCTAGCTGCACGAGGGCGGTACGCGGAGACAAATGACTACTCCCTTTACAAAGCTGAGCTTCTGGGGTGTGAGAGGCTCCACGCCGACGGTGGATCCGTCGACATGGCGCTATGGCGGAAACACGCCTTGCCTGGAGCTGATTGCGCCGGACGGGACGCAATTTATTCTGGATTGCGGCACGGGCTTGCGCATGCTGGGGAACCGCGGAGCCTTACCGAACGCGGGAGCTTCCGGGGAGACGCATATTCTTGTTACGCACTACCACTGGGACCATATTCAGGGGATTCCGTTTTTTGCTCCGCTCTATGCGGAGAACAATGAATTTCACTTTTACAGCTTTCGATCGAAATTCTTGGGGCGCGATAGCCTGAAGCAGGTGTTCGAGGCGCAGATGGCGGTGCCGTATTTTCCGGTGGACATGTCGGCGATGAATGCGAAGCGCAAGTTCAAAGAGGTGGGCGGAGGGGACACGTTTCGAATTGGAGAGAATGAAATTACTACCGCGTGGCTGAACCATCCGCAGGGGTGCCTGGGATTTCGCATTGAGACCTCGGCAGGATCGGTGGTGTACGCGACAGACAACGAGCCGGGCGACGCGAAGCTGGACCAGAGCCTACGGGAATTGGCGGCGGGCGCGGACATTTTCATCAACGATGCGCAGTACACGCCAGAGCAACTGTCGAGCACGCGAAAGGGTTGGGGACACTCGAGCTGGCTGGATGGGGCGCGCGTGGCGAAGGAGGTGGGCGCGAAGACGTTGGTGCTGTTTCACCACGATCCGGATTCCACGGACCGCATTGTGGATACGATTTTGAAGCATGCGCGCGAGGAGTTTGATTCCGTGTTTGCCGCCAGCGAAGGCATGGTGATTACACTGGGCGCTCCCGGGGAACGCGTGGAAACGCACATGCCGGGGAGCCGGACAGCCCTGCGGCGGGAAGCGCATTTCCGGGCGCGCGTGTGCGGCGTAACGGAAGGCGGGCACGCGTTTGAAGAGGATACGGTGGTGAGGGATTTATCACTGTTGGGCGCATTGATTTCGCTGAAGCACAGCCCACGATTGCAGTCTGAGCTGCAGGTGACCATGGAAACGCCGGGCGTGAACGGAATGGAGCGCATGCAACTACGCGGGTACGTGGTGCGGATTGATGGGGAGGCGGAGAAGGGTCAGACGTCGGTCGGCGTGGTGTTCACCGATTAGACTTCGCCAGGTATGGACTCTCGTCCTAGGTGGGGGGTGGCACCTTCCCTTAGCGTGCAGCGATTGCTCCTGGCGTATGCTTTCATTTGGCATAGGTGAAATTCAAAGACTACCAGATCGTTCTTTACCGACAGCGCGACGGTTCGTGGGTCGCCGAGATTCCGGCGATTGCGGGTTGTTACGCGCTGATGGATAGGAGAGAAGCAGCGCTAGCGGAATTGAGCAACATCTTGGCACCGCGGAAGAGTATCGCGAACGGGGCCTGACTCTGCCCAGGGACACGACTGAGATCGTGAAATGCCTAGCGCGACGGCGAGCGACTTCCAATGCCTTGCGCGGCTTCTAGGATCTGTTCTAGCCAGCAA
>CATPAM010000402.1 GCA_955651735.1 Candidatus Acidiferrales bacterium
CCCGGAGCCACCCTGTGGGGCGCACCAGATCACATAGTGCGGGCGCAGTGTCCAAAGCAGGCGGAAGTTGGGTTGCACTGCTAATCCGCTGTAAAAGTTATGCTTCCGTTTTTCGAGGACAATCCGCCGCCGCTCCACTTAGTCCTGCCAAACATCATCAAAAGCAACATCAGCGGAGAGACTCACGGGTTCGAGTTGTCCACGAAGTTCAAAGTCATGAGGTTCTGGAACCTAAGTGCCGGCTATACGTTGTTCGAGATTCACTTACACCCTGCCCCGACCAGTCTGGATTTTTCGACGGCCCAGCAAAGTGAGGGCAGCAGCCCTCGCCAGGAATTCCAGGTCCGCTCCGAGTTTAACCTGCCCCATAAGCTGGAATTCGATACGGCCGTGTATTACGTTGGCAGGCTTCCCGGTCCACAAGTTCCCAGCTATACGCGACTAGACGCGCGGCTGGGCTGGCGACCCGCCGAGCCGCTCGAAATCAGCGTTGGGCTGCAAAATCTGCTGGACCCGAGGCACTTTGAGTTCGGATCTGGCGACTTAGTCAGTGCAACGCAGGTCGGACGAAATGCGTACGGGAAGCTTACGTGGCGGTTCTGAATCGGTCCGAACGCAGAATCAGAGGTGGAAGAGCAAAGACCTTGATGGCCTGGTTCGTCACGTTTCTCCGGACTGCGGGCAAAGTCTTCCGGCTGGTTCTGCTTGCCATATGTGCATTCATTTGTGTGTGGCCGCCGGCTGGCGTAACTCCAACCCAGGCCCAAACCAGTCCTTCGGTCGAATATCAACTGAAAGCAGCGTTTCTTCTGAACTTTGCAAAATTCATCGAATGGCCGCCAACTGCTTTTCAGGGTGAAAAGACTCCGATTACGGTCTGCATCTTTGGATACGACCCATTTGGCAGCACACTCGATGAGATCATCCAAGGAAAGACAATCAACAACCGCGAGGTGGTGGCCCGGCGAGTCAATGAACCTCCGGAGTTGAAGACATGTCAGCTTGTTTTCGTTAGTGGGAGAGAAGAAAAGAGTCTCCCGGAAATATTGAACAGTTTGAAGGGTGCGAGTGCGCTCGTGGTTGGGGAGAGTGCAGATTTTGCGGAGCGTGGCGGCGGGATCCAATTCTTTCTTGAAAATAACAAACTGCGCTTCGCCATCAATGTTGATGCGATTCAAAGAGCTGGAGTACAAGCCAGTTCCAAACTGCTCGCGCTGGCGAAAATCGTCCACGATCAAGGTCATTCGGGGGGGAACTGAGATGCACGTATTTCGGGACATGTCCATCCGTCATAAGCTCCAAGGAATCGTTCTAGCAGCCTCCGGAGTAGCCTTGTCCGTGGCGTCTGCAGCGTTCACCATTTACGATCGGACCACTTTCCTCCGTACGAAGACAGAGGATCTGATTGCTTCCGCGAAAATGATCGGATCGAACAGCAGTGCGGCGCTTACCTTCCATGATTCGGGATCGGGACGGGAGATACTGAGTGCGCTGCAAGCCAAACCGCATGTCATGAATGCCTGTATTTACGACTCCGATGGCAAAGTCTTCGCGAAGTACAGCCGGGACCCGACGGAAGTCGGATCTTGTCCTCCTCCGGCTCAGACAGAAGGAAGCACGGTTGCCACAGGGCATATGGTCTTGTTCCAGAATATGGTTCTGAACGGTGAATCCATCGGCATGATTTATATGCAGGCAGACCTAGAGGACCTCCATGGCCGATTGCTGCGATTTGTGATGATCGACTTGGTTGTGATACTAGGTTCGTTGGCGGTTGCTTCCCTATTGTCTTACCGATTTCAACGCGTGATTTCGGTGCCGATCAAGGAATTGGCGGATACCGCATCCTCGGTCTCCGCGCACGAAAACTATTCCATTCGCGCGATGAAGAGGAGCGACGACGAAATCGGTGTTTTGTTTGATCAATTCAACGGCATGCTCGACCGCATCCAACAACGGGATGTCGCTATACAGGAGGCGCATGATGATCTCGAAAGAAGAGTCGAAGAGCGCACTTCGTACCTCAATGCCCTGATCGAAAACAGTCCACTCGCCATTATGGTGCTGGACTCGGCGGAGAATGTTCAATTATGCAATCCAGCGTTCGAACAGATGTTTCAATATTCCAGACTGGAAATTGTGGGTAAACCGGCCGTCGGACTTCTTGCTGAGGGAAACCTCCTTACGGAAGCGCACAACATTTCCCGTGAAACACTTTGCGGTACACGTGTGAACCTGGTGACACGTCGCAAGAGAAAAGACGGCAGTCTGGTAGACGTGGAACTCCACAGTGTTCCCTTAGTGGTGAACGGACAGGTGGTGGGCTCGCTAGGCATCTATCAGGACATTTCCGGCCGCAAGCGCGCGGAAGAAGCTATGCTGCAAGCGAAGGAAGCGGCAGAAACTTCCAGCCGGGCCAAGAGTGAGTTCCTGGCCAACATGAGCCATGAAATCCGCACGCCCATGAACGGAATCATGGGAATGACGGAACTGGTTCTCGATACGGAGCTGGACTCCGAACAACGCGAATACTTGAACATGGCGAAATTCTCCGCCGACTCCTTACTTTCCTTGATTAATGACATCCTGGATTATTCAAAAATCGAAGCCGGGAAACTGGAAATCGACGCCATCGATTTCAATCTGGGCGACTGCCTTGGCGACACCATGAAAACTATGAGCCTCCGAGCCCACCAGAAAGGGCTGGAACTCGCCTACGACCTTCAACCCGATATCCCGGATGCACTGGTCGGCGATCCCGGGCGCTTACGGCAAATCATTGTGAATCTGGTGGGCAACGCCATCAAGTTCACGGAAAAGGGCGAGGTGATTGTCTACGTCCAGACTGAGTGGAGGACTAGTGAAGATATTCAGCTCCATTTCACAGTTTCAGATACCGGCATCGGAATTCTTGCCGAGAAGCAGGCCGCGATCTTTGAAGCCTTTACCCAAGCCGACGGGTCCATGAGCCGCACGTATGGCGGCACAGGATTAGGCCTGACCATTTCGTCCCGGCTGGTGGTATTCATGCACGGACGAATTTGGGTAGAAAGTGAGCTGGGCAAAGGCAGCCATTTCCATTTCACCGTGCACTTTGGCTTGCAGAAGACTCCCGCCAGAATCTCAGTACCCCGGGATCCGATCACTTTGCGTGATATGCGGGTGCTCGTCGTAGACGACAACGCGACAAACCGCCAAATTTTGTTAAAGATGCTCGCCAACTGGCACACGAATCCCACAGCAGTTGAAAGTGGGGCAAGAGCGATAACTGCCCTGCAAGAAGCACATGGCTTGGGAAGGATTTACCCGCTCGTTCTGCTCGACGCTCAAATGCCCGAAATGGACGGATTTGTATTGGCCGAGAGCATAAAGCGGAACCCAGACTGGAAATCCGCCACAATCATGATGTTAAGTTCCGCCGGCCAACGCGGGGACGCCAAACGCTGCCGTGAGCTCGGAATCGCCGCCTATCTGACCAAGCCCGTTCGGCAGGCGGAGCTATTGGACGCCATTTTGACCGCGTTGGGGACAAAACCAATAAAAGAAGCAACGCCGGCCCTGGTTACGCGCCACTCTCTCCGCGAGAACGGGCCTCACCTGCGCATCCTGCTAGTCGAGGATAACCCCGTAAACCAGGCACTCGCGGTTCGGCTACTGGAGAAGCGCGGGCACACCGTAGCAGTTGCGGGGAACGGCAAGGAAGCGCTGGCGGCCCTGGAGAAACAATCGTTTGACTTGGTATTTATGGACGTTCAAATGCCCGAGATGGACGGATTTGAAGCGACGGCGGCGATTCGAGAGAAAGAGAAAGCGTCCGGGCATCGCCTGCCCGTCATCGCCATGACTGCTCATGCCATGGCTGGAGACAGAGAACGCTGTCTTGAGGCCGGGATGGATGATTACATTTCAAAACCGATTCGGCCGCAGGAACTGAGTGATTTGCTTAAACGCTATTCGCCCATGACTTCGCCGGAGATAGTGGCCTAGTCGTTGGAAGGTGATGAGGGGACCGAGAGGCGCGACAAAA
>CATPAM010000403.1 GCA_955651735.1 Candidatus Acidiferrales bacterium
AGCGAAGGGTCACAGAACTCCTGACCGAGCACATCCCCTCGATGGTGGACGATGGCGTTCCGACCGTGGTTCTCCTCGACGAAGTTGAATCGATGGTGGTGGCCCGAAGCCAGGCATCGCTCGCCGCAAACCCGCAGCAGCGGCCCTCGCGGCAGGCCAGTCTCGCCTCTTCACCGAATAGCAGCGAGCGCATTCCCGCCGGCATGCGCTGGCGACCCGATTCTCCCGGGCCTCACCTAACCGCGAGGGAACTCTTGTCGTCCATACACGTATACATGGATGGCTGTTCCTTGCGAGGTGCCGATGCAATCGCTCCTGTCTGATTTGCGCTACGCCGGCCGCGAACTCCGCAAGCGCCCGGGTTTCACCCTGACCGCGGTCCTCTCCCTGGCACTCGGCATTGGAGCCACCAGCGCCGTCTTCTCTGTGATTTACGCTGTGCTTATCGACCCCTTCCCCTATCCCGGCTCTGACCGCATTGTGGAGGTTCGGCTGCTGGACAAGACCGGCAACGACCGCCACTACATCGGCTTCAGCGGCCCGCAAATCGATCAGCTTCGCCAGGCCAAGTCTCTGGAAGACGTCACGGCCATGGATTGGTGGAACCTGACCACCACGGACGGCGACCTGCCGGAAGACGTGCAGGCCATGTACATTTCGCCGAACGCGCCGAGTCACTGGGGCATCCGCGCGCAGATGGGCCGCTGGCTGATTCCTTCCGACGCGCCGCCGGGACAATCCCCGCAACCCGTCGTAGTGCTGACCTACCAATTTTGGCAGCGCTACTTTATGGGCGACCCTAACGTCGTCGGCCGCACCATCCAGCTGGTGCACAAGCCCTACCAGATCGTTGGCGTGATGCCGCCGCGTTTCAAGTGGGGCGCCGCGGACATGTATATTCCGCTGAAGGTCACGCAGGACCCGAACATCCATTTGGCCGCTTCGTTCAAACTCCGCCCCGGGGTGAACGCTGCGCGAGCCAGCGCCGAGCTGCAACCCATTTTGGAAGATTTCGCTAAGCAGTCTCCCACGGAATATCCGGACGGTTTCAAGGTGAAAATGCCCAGCATTGTGGACGTATATGCCAGGCCGCTCGGGGCCACGCTTTATCTGCTGCTGGGCGCGGTGGCTTCGCTCCTGCTGATCGGTTGCGCCAATGTTTCCATCTTGCTGCTGGCAAGAGGCACCGAGCGGCAGCACGAACTTGCTGTGCGGGCGGCGATCGGCGCCGACCGCATGCGGATGATTCGGCAACTGCTCACGGAATCGCTGGGCATCGCCACGGCCGGAGCCGCGCTGGGCGTGCTGCTGGCGTGGAAGGGACTAGCGTTCATCGCGGCGCGCCTGCCGGAGTTTTCTTTCCCCGCGGAATCCGTTATCAAGATGAATGTGCCGGTGCTGCTGTTCAGCGTAGCGCTGGCATTCACCACCGCGATTGTGTTCGGACTCTGGCCGGCGCTGCAGCTTTCGCGGCCGGAAATTGCACGGCTAATGCAGAGCAGTACCCGCCGCGTATCGAGCAGCGTTCGCGCTAGGCGCAGTCACGGTGCCATGGTCGCCGCGCAGGTCGCGCTTACCCTGCTGATGCTCACCGCAGCGGGCGCCGCGGGCAAGGGCTTCGTTCGCCTGTTGAACACCGATCTGGGCTACGACCCACACAACACCATGTCCGTGCCCATTCCCGTGCATGAGAACACGCATGTGACCTGGAAGGACCGCGGCGAATACTTCGAGCAGATTCGCGCCAGAATCGCGGCGATGCCCCAGGTGGCGGCGGCGGGCATCTCTACCAATGCCACGCCGCCCTCGAGCGGCTGGCCCCAGCCGATTGAAATCCTAGGCAGCATCGCAGCGGAAAAACCCGAGGTGCGTGTGAACTTTGTGAGCCCGGAATATTTCCCGCTGCTGCGTATTCCGCTCGCGCAGGGCCGCTTGTGGGATCACACGGAAACCATGCGTGGCGCGCTACTGGCGGTGATCAACCAGACCATGGCGCGGCAGTATTGGCCGAACGGCGACGCCATTGGCCACCAAGTCCGCATACCTTCCCTGAAGGACCAGCCGCCCTATCAGCGTGCGGTCACCGGAAGTGATGGCTGGATGCAAATAATCGGTATTGTTGCCGACACTCGCGATGACGGCCTGCGAAAGGCGGTCAAGCCCGCGGTCTATGTGCCGTTTACGACGCAGATGTGGATGTTTACGCAAATCCTGGTGCACACGCGGACCGCGCCGCTTTCGCTATTGCACGACATTCGCGCGCAGCTTGTGCAGATCGATCCGGAACAACAGACCATGCGCGTGCGCGACCTCGACGCGTGGATTACCGGCCAGCAGGAGTATGCGGAGCAACGCCTGGTCGCCACGCTGTTCGGCATCTTCTCGATTTTGGCGCTGGCGCTCGCCGCCGTCGGCCTGTACAGCGTGGTGTCCTATGGAGTGGCGACGCGCACCAACGAATTCGGCATCCGCATGGCCCTCGGCGCCAGAGCCGCGGACGTGTTCCGCATCGTGCTTTCGTCAACCGCGGTGAATGTGGGTACCGGTCTGGCGGCTGGCCTTTTGTCGAGCATCGCCTTGGACAAACTCGCCACCAAATGGGTGACCGAAAGCTCCCGCGACCCGCTCATCCTTGCGGGCGTGACCCTACTACTCATCACCGCCGCCACGCTGGCTTGTCTCGTACCAGCCCGCCGCGCCGCGGCGACCGACCCCATACAAGCGCTGCGCTACGACTAAGGTCCCGACTCAGGTTTTTAGGCTCACCGCTTCAGACCGCCCGAACTAGTTACTAAGTGAGACTGGAGCGCTAATTCTCCCAGCGGGCAGGTTGACAGCCCCGTCGCTCGCCACTTGTTCCCGGATGTGCGAGACTCGCATTCAGAAGAGGAGCCTCGTCCATGAAACTCTCTGAACTTGCGCAGAAGCTTGCCTGCCGCTTGGAAGGCCCACCTGACACCGAAATCCGCGGCATTGCCGGCATCGAACACGCCGAGCCCGGTCAAATCACTTTTCTCGCCAATCGTCGCTACTTCCCTCTTCTCAAGACCACGCGCGCCTCCGCCGTGCTCATCGAAGAGGGCATCACCCTGGATCGTGGCGCCGGTTCGCCTCCCATCGCGGCGCTGCGCACGACGAACCCATATCTCGCATTCGCTCACGCCATCGAACTTTTCTACCAGCCGCCGCGCTATGAGTCGGGCATCCATCCCACCGCGATCATTGCGAGGACCGCGCGTATCGCCGACGGCGCGCACATCGGCCCGTACTGCTTCATCGACGATCAGGCGGAGATTGGACGCAACGCCGTGCTGCACAGCTTCGTCACCATCTATCGCGGCGCCAAAATCGGCGATGACTTCTTCGCACACGCCCACGCCGTCGTCCGTGAATTCTGCCGTATCGGCCACCGCGTCATTCTCCAGAACGGTGTCGTCATCGGCGGCGATGGCCTCGGCTTCGCCAAGCAGAAGGGCGGCAGTTGGTACAAAATGCAGCAATCCGGGCCCGCTGTGCTGGAAGACGACGTCGAGGTGCAGGCAAACGCCTGCGTCGATCGCGCGACCGTCGGTGAGACGCGCATCGGACGCGGAAGCAAACTGGACGATCTCGTGCTTGTCGGTCACGCCTCGCGTGTCGGCGAAAACACCATGCTGTGCGGCCAAGTGGGTCTCGCCGGCTCCACAAAAATTGGCAACGGCTGCATCCTGGCGGGTCAAGTCGGTACCGCCGGCCACTTGTCCGTCGGTGACGGCGCGGTGGTCACCGCGAAGAGTGGCATTCCCAGCGATATTCCTCCCAAGTCGCTCTATTCCGGCTATCCCGCGATCGAAAATCGCCAATGGCTGAAGAACACTGCGGCGCTGAATCGTCTGCCCGACCTGCAACGACGCGTTTGGGAACTGGAATCGGAAATCGAAAAACTTAAAGCTAGAAGGTGACCGTCAATCACTTCCTGCCGCGCCCGGAAACCCGATGGGCCGCTGATCCGGCGGCAAGCCCGCGGCCAGGGCGTCGTGCACGCGATCGTTCAGCGCATCGCGTTCTTCGAAGGAATATCCGGAGGCATCGATCGGCTCCAGAAATTCCACCAGGATTTCTCCGGGATAAATCCGCAGCGACCGCTTGCGCATCACTTTGTGCGCGCCCGAACACGCGATCGGAACAATCGGCACTCCCGCTTTCATGGCCATCACCACCGCGCCTTTCTTGAAATTCTGCAGACGCCCATCCGGGCTGCGCGTGCCCTCCGGATAAATCAAGAATGACTGGCCGGCGCGCAGCGACTGCGTCGCTTTCTCCACGCTGGCAATCGCCGATTCTCGTTCACCGCGGTTGACCGGAATGAACCCGGCCAGCGCAAACGCTTGCCCGGCAATCGGCCATTTGTACAATGACTCCTTAAGCAGAATCGCCACGCGCCGCGGAATCGCGCCCACCACCGCCGGCGCGTCCGCCGAGCTGGTGTGATTGGCGACAAACAGACACGCACCCGCGGGAACGCGCTCGCGGCCCTTGGTGCGCACTTTGACCCCGACGAGCCGCACCAGAAACAGGATGCCTTTGACGCCACCCCAATAGAGTGGATTTGGATTCCGCGAAATCAGCGTGAACAAAAGAAGCGGTGGCCCAGCCACCAGCATGTACAGCGGAAGAGAGATGCAAATGAAAATGGCGCGAAGCATGACTCCGCAGAACTCTCTCGAATCCCGCGGCCAGCGTCAAGTACCGGCCTTCATCGCTTTGAAGCCGCTGCCGTCACCGGCTGCGTGGTGCCGTACACGAGCGTGTTGGTGAAGCTCGGATCGTCGACCAGATACACGTTGGGGAAGACCGCCGCCATCGTGCTCGCGATTGCATCCACGAGCCGGTAATCCGTGGCCGTGCGACCGACGTTGACCGCGGCCACGCCTCCAG
>CATPAM010000404.1 GCA_955651735.1 Candidatus Acidiferrales bacterium
AAATCGGCGAGACGGTCTACCACGTACAAACCGAGGACCGCGGCACCTCGCACGCCGTCATCGACACTATGGTGTATCACAGTGGCCGAGTGTTGCACCGGCGTGCGAACAGCTACGCGGATTTGCTTCCACTCGATGCCGGGCGGGAGGAAAAGCTGAAACAAAGGGTCAGCGCGCAGCATCAAGCGATACTGGAGGAATTGCGATCTGGCACTTTGAAATTGGCGCAGGACGCCATGCCGGCCGCGCCAGCTAAGCCTTCTTCGGACGGCGAGCGGAGAGCGGCTCCTTCTGCCAGCGGCGCGCACGCTTCCTTGAGTCTCGAACTGCTAAATGCAAAAACTTGGCTCGCGGGAAGGCGCGCCACGCTACAGGTCCTGGTTTCACAGAAGGAAGGTGGCGCAGCGGTTTCCGGCGCGGGTGTGACGGCTCGCATCGAGGGCTCGGCGGAGCCTGCGCAGTATTCCACGGCGACCGGGCTGGATGGAAAAGCACAGCTTGCGTTTGACATGCCGCGGCTGGCCGGCGCGGAATGTGCGCTGGTCATTGAAGCCAACAATGGCAAGGCTCAGGCGCGCTTACATTTTCAATTGCGCGCCAAGCCGAAGGTTCCCGCAGCGGGATGAATCTTGGAGACCGCAATCACAATATCGGTTAACGGCGAAACCCGCAGTGCCCAAGCAGGCGCTAGCGTGGCGGACCTGTTGCGCGAGCTTGCACTCGACGGCGGGCGGGTGGCGATCGAGCGCAACCTGGAAATTCTGCCGCGGCCGCAATGGGCGCAGACGCTCGTCGAACACCGCGATCGTTACGAGATTGTGCAGTTTGTCGGCGGCGGTTAGTGATGCGCTGCGAAGTCCCCGATGACCAGACACCTTCGTACGTTTCTCCTCGTCATCTACTTGCTCTGCGCCATGCCGGCAGTTTTGCTCGCGCAACAAGACGTTCGCCCTCCGCTTCACACCAGCGGGTACGACATACTCGACGCCGGGCATCGTGTGCGGCTCACCTCCGTAAACTGGTACCGTTCGATCAGAAGGAATTTGTGGCGGGCGGCCTGGATGCGCCGCCGCTGCAGGTGGTCATCGAGCAGATTCGCGCCAGCGGCGTAAATTCCGTGCGTTTGCCTTGGGCCAACGAGACACTAGAGAAAAATCCCGTGGTCCCGGACCACGCAGTAAAGACGAACCCGAAGTTCAAAGGCAAGCACGCACTCGACGTGATGGACGCGGTTCTCGCCGCTCTGGCGCGCGCAGATTCTGGTAATTCTCGACAATCACATGAGCCGCGCCGATTGGTGCTGCAAGGATGATGACGACAACAGGCTCTGGTACAAGGTCGACTATCCCGAGGGAGAATGGCTGGCCGCCGGCACGCAGCTAGGTGGAGCCGCGTCACTGTAAGTCCTCTGCTTCAGTAAAACCAACAAAATCATCGTTTCACATTCCTTCGAGTAGATGCCCCATCTTTGCCTTCTTTGTCCGCATGTAGGCGCGGGAAATTCTGGAAACTCGCGGCTGGCAGGGAACTCGTTCAATGACGCGTATACCGGCGCGCTCAAGCTGCCGCACTTTTTCCGGATTGTTGGAGAGCAAGCGAATCCTGGTGGCGCCGAGCTGTTTCAGGATTTTGGCGGAAAAGTCGTAGTCGCGCGCGTCCGCGGCAAATCCCAGTGACTCGTTTGCTTCCACCGTGTCCATCCCACCGTCTTGCAGCTCGTAGGCGCGCAATTTGTTCATCAAGCCGATGCCGCGCCCTTCCTGCGGCAGGTACAGCAAAATTCCAGACGGCGCGCGGCCGATTTTCTGCAGCGAAAGATCCAGTTGCGCGCGGCAATCGCAGCGCAGCGAAGACAGCACGTCCCCGGTGAGGCATTGCGAATGCACGCGCACCAGCGGCGCCGGTTTGCCGCGCAAATTCCCGCGCACCAAAGCGACCGCCTCCTCTTGCGGCCCCCGTCCCTGGAAACCGTGAATGGTGAACCGTCCATAACGCGTGGGCAATTCCGCGTGAGCAATTGCGCGCAGGCGTGCGGATTTCACTTTCGCGCGCTTACTGGATCGGGATTTCGCGGTCATGGCAATCGAGCAGTATAGCAGGTCGAATTCAGGCGAAAAAATTGACGTCTGCAGGGAAACGACCCCCGGATTCGTCCTTGACCACATAGCCGTCACAAATTGAAACAATGTCCCAAATTGCCTAGGCCTACCGTCCATTTGCGACCATTGCGCGCCCCGCGAATCTCAGCGTCTGTAAGTCAAAGCAAATACAACGGTTAAGTAAGTACCTAATTGTGACTAGCCTCGCTCTACGGAGGTGCATTTGCTCCAGAAATGCTCTTCCGGAAGCGATCTGGCCGGATCGGCTGGTTTGCGCTGCCGTATTTGTGGCTCTTTGAGCTGGCCGCGCCCGTCGTGGAGATCGCCGGACCGGGCACGATTGTTCTTGCGGCCGCGCTGGGCGAATTGAGCCGGGGGTTTTTTCTGCAGTTTTTGCTGTTCGGATATGCGTTTGCCGCGGTGATTTCCATTGGCTCCGTCTTGCAGAAAGAGCTTACCTATAAACGCTACAGCGACCGGCAGGAGGTGGTTCGCCTGGTGAGCTACTGCTTCCTGGAACACTTTCCGTATCGGCAAATGCACATGATCTGGCGGCTGCGCGGTATGTGGCAATACCTGCGAGGCGACAACACTTGGGCACCCTTGAAGCGCAAAGGTCTGCAATCCGCGAGCGTGCCATAGCATTTGTCCTCGGAGCGTACCGGGCGCTGGCGAAGCGGATTTCTCGGAACACTTTACATCGCAACACGGATTGGCTAGCGTTAGCAAAGAGCCGGACATTGGACTCCCGATGGATACGCTGACCTCCGTCAAGGACCTGCTGTTTACACTGCTGCTGAAGGTGGGCGTGGCGTCTTCGTTCGCGGCGCTGCTCGCGCGGTGGAATACGTTCCGGCGCGTGCTGTTTACCGAGGAACGCGATCCCGACCAAAAATTGAAGCTGATGCTGTTCATGACGCCGCCGCTAGTTGTCGGTGTTGCGCTGCGGCTGGTGGGCTTTCCGTACCGGTTTGCGGATCTTTCGCTCGAAGGCGCATTCCTGATGGGCCTGCTGGGCGGACGCGTGGTGGGGCCGATTGGCGGGGCGATTATTACGATTCCGGCGCTTGCGTTTCACGAATGGCTGGCCATGCCGGCGGCGTCCACAGCGGGATTGCTCGGCGGGTTGATGCGGCAGGCGATTCCTAACAAAGAAGATTTGTGGAATTTTGGGCCGTTCACGTTTTTGAATATTCCGCGGGACGTGGTGCGCCTGGTAAGGCACGGCACGATATCGTGGGAACTGCTGCCGCTGATGGCGTGCGTTGGCTTGGAACTTGGGCGCGTGGCGCTGGCGGTGGCGACCAAGCCCAGGTGGCTGTTTGCGATCGATCCGCACTGGGATTGGTGGCTCGGATTGTGCGTGCTGGCCACGCTGATGTCGGTGGCGGCGCCGCTGAAGATTTGGAACAACACGCGCATTGAAATGAACTTGGAGCGGCACCAGCAACTGCTCCTCAAGGCGCGCATGGATGCGCTTTCGAGCCAGATCAATCCGCACTTTTTGTTCAACACGCTGAATACGGTGTCGTCGCTGATTCGTTTTGATCCGGACGCGGCGCGCGGCGTGGTGCTGAAGCTGAGCAACATTTTGCGGCGGCTGCTGCGCAAGCACGAAACGTTTGTGCCGTTGCGCGAGGAGTTGCATTTCATCGACGATTACCTGGACATCGAAGTTGCGCGGTTTGGGCGCGACAATTTGGAGATCGTGAAGCAGGTTGACGATGAGGCGCTGGAGGCGTTCGTGCCGAGCATGTTGCTGCAGCCGATTGTCGAGAATTGCCTGAAACACGGGCTGGCGCCGAAAATCGACGGCGGCAGGATCCAGTTGCGCACAACGAATCGCGACGGACGTTTGCACATCGAGATTGAAGACAATGGCGTGGGCATTTCGGAAGAGAAGATGTCGCACGTGTATGTCGAAGGCATCGGCTTGAGCAATGTGCGCGAGCGGCTGCGCGTGCTGTACGGCACCGATTTCCGCCTGGAAATCGAGAGCCACACGGGGCAGGGCACGGTGATTCGCATTGACATCCCTGAACTTGTTTCGACAATGCAAGCGGTGGGTTGAGCAAGTGGGTAGTGGGTCGTGCGGACCTTCGTGCTCGCGCACGCGCATTGACGTTGGCAAAGAGTCTGGATCTTGTTGATTCCAGGACCTGGAGCGCCGCGTGGGTCTCCTGCACTAATTCAGTCGACCGCCGAGCGGACTCACATTTGCGGGTAACGCGTGGCGTCGCCAGTCGCGACGCGATGCTGCGATCGATAGCGGGCCTGTGAAGCGCATACGAATACTTGAAAGACTGCTCGCCGCGGTGCTGGGTGCGGGATTCGTGTGCATGTTGGCGGGCACCGTGTTGGAGCTGCCTGTTTCGGCTGCTGCGCAACAAGCGAAAGACGTCGAGAAGAAGCTGAAGAATCGGAGCTTGCATTGGAGTCCTCCGCTGGTCGACGCGCCGCTGCGGGGACGTATTGCGTCGCCTCTCTGCGCGCTTTCCCATGTTCTGGAACGGGCCGGCGCGCGCGCGAATGAGCTGGTGGCCAGTCTGCAAAACTTTACGGCGCAGGAGAAAATTGAATACCAGGCCTTCGATCGTCTGGACTACGCGAAGGAGGGCGGAACGGGAACGTTTAATTATGTGGTGGATTTTCAGCAGGGGGTAGGAGGGCTGGTGGTGCAGGAAAGCCGGAATCCAACGCACGGAAGCCGATTGACAGCGGCGATGGCGCAGGACGTGGGCCTGCCGGAGATGGCTTTGATGTTTCTCCCCGAAATGCAGGGCGACTATGCGATGACCTGCGAAGGCACGATCGAACGGAGCGGGCAAGCGACCTGGGTGGTGCATTTCGAGCAGCGCAAAGACAGGGCGAGCCATACGCTTTCCTTCCGTGGCGGCAGTGGTGCGGTGTATCCCGCGAAGCTCAAGGGACGCGCGTGGATTGGCAGCGATTCGGGCGAGGTGGTGCACATGGAGACCAGCCTGATGGAGGAAATCCCGGCGGCGAATGTGCGGCACTGGTATCTGTCGGTCGATTACGCGCCGGTGCAGTTCCGCACACGAAACGTGAGGATATGGCTGCCGCAGACGGTCGACGCCTATTGCAATTTTGATGATCACCGGGCGATCGTCTATCACACGTTCACGAATTTCATGTTGTTCTCGGTTCACACGGACCAAAGGAGCGAAAAGCCGCAGGAGCCCTGAGCGACGGGCGCCGGGAGGCTGTGCGTGGATGCGTCAGTCGTGCAGGACAACACTCAGGAGGGAATTGTTGACGTGGATCTCGCCGTTGTATCGGACGAAGCCGAGTTTCTTGAATTTGTTCATGAAAAAATTGACGCGCGTGCGGGTGGTTCCAATCATCTCCGCGAGCATCTCTTGCGATACTTTGGGAATTACACTTTGCGGATGGCCTTGCGCGCCATAGCGGGCGAGCAGCAGCAGAGTGCGCGCCAGGCGTTTCTCGGTGGAGTTGAAGAGCTGATCTACCAGGTCTTCCTCGACTCGTATGTTTCGGGAAAGCATATAAGCGATGAAGCGGTCGGAGAGTTCGTGTTGCTCGTGGAGCACGCGAGTCATCTCGTTTTTCTCAATGACGAGCACGGTGGTGAGTGAGATTGCGGTGGCGGTGGCGATGCAAATGGACTGGCCGGCGAGGCAGCCTTCCCCAAAAAAATCGCCTGGTCCGAGCAAGGCCACAACGGCTTCTTTGCCGGTCTCGTTGACCACGGTAAGTTTCACGCCGCCTTCCTGAATGTACATAACATTCGTCGCGGGATCGCCCTGCGAGAAGACGGTTTGTTTTGCGCGAAACTTGTCTACTTTTCTTCCCAGACCAGCCGATTCAAGAAATAATTGTACATCGAACACAGGACTTCTCAGATTCGCTTGGGGGGGAGAGCGACGGGCCCTTTCGGATACACGTCGAGCTACAGAAGCCACCATGTGCTAGAGTAGCATGAAACGTGCCCATTGTCCAATATAGGACAGTCCCTGCCGGCTGATCCCTAGGGCTTCTGAAGAACTTTCCGCAATGACTGGTGCACTTCTAATCCCCCATCGTAGTCAATGAATCCGAGCCTCCTGAAGCGATTCATAAACAGATTGACGCGCTGGCGCGTGGTGCCGACCATCTCCGCCAGCACCTGGTGACTTATCTTAGGAATCTCCACAACCGCGGGGCCCTTCTTGCCTAAGTGTGCCAGCCGCAGGAGCACGCGCGCGAGGCGCTGTTCCGCAGAGGAAGTGAGCAGTTCCGCGACGTGATCGCCGTACTTCTTGACGCTGGACAGCAGATAGGCCACCAGGGAATTTGACACCTTGGCCCCTTTGCGAAGCATTTCGAGCATCTTTTGTCTCTTGATAGTGCGTATGGAGCTGGCGGTCAAGGCGACGGCGGTGGACACACGGAGGGGATAGCCAGCGAGGCAAAGCTCGCCAAAAAAATCATGCACGCCCAGGATGGCGGTCACTGCCGCTGGTTGATGTTTCGTTCGAGTAGTGAGCCGCACGCCTCCTTCTTGAATGTAGAAAAGCGTGTAAGCGGGCGCACCTTGCGTGTAGATGTTTTGTTTGTCGCGATAGCGCGAAACCTTGCCGCCCAAGCTGGCTCCTGAGGAGAAGCCGGCGAGATGGGAAGCTCTCTTATTAATGCGTTTCATGAGGCGCTCTGCTCCTGGCGGGCCCAGACACGTTTATGTTTTCCCCGCTGCCTTCGCAGATTTGCGATGGGCTTCCTGCGACCACTGAAAGGCTTTATTGGCATGTTCCAGCGCTTGCTTGGAATGCTCGTGTCCGGTCCGGTGATCTTCTTTGCCGTGGTGTGCGGCGGCAGCACGGTGCGCGTGTGCGGCGAGTTCGTGGAATTCGGCAGCTCTTTGGTGCGAGTCGTTTGGCATGGCGTTTCCCTTGGCTTCCGTTGCATTTTAAAAGCATTCCATTGTCCTCGCTGTCCCATAGGGGACACTCGCCCCACGGCCGTGTTTATGGCATGCGACAAGAAACGCCGACCAAAGCGGAAAGCCTCCTTTTCGCGCTACTGAGGCGGTGCGCCCACAGAGGTGACGGAGGAAGTGGTGGTTGGACGCGGCAGTGTGTGCCACGAGATGGCTTGGCGTTGCAGCAATGC
>CATPAM010000405.1 GCA_955651735.1 Candidatus Acidiferrales bacterium
CCCGCGAGAGCGACGACTTTTTGCGCTCCGTCTTTCATGCCGTCAGCGATGGTGAAATTGAGGCCGGAGTCACGGAGTATCTTCTGACCGAGTTCGACGTTGGTCCCTTCCATGCGCACCACAACGGGAACCTTCAGTTGCAAGTCTTTTGCGGCGGCAACTACGCCCGTAGCGAGGACGTCACAGCGCAAGATCCCGCCGAAGATGTTAATAAAGACGGCGTGCACGCTCGGATCACTCATCAAAATGCGGAAAGCATTCTTGACTTGCTCCGAAGAGGCGCCGCCGCCGACGTCCAGAAAATTCGCCGGCGACCCGCCGGCGTACTTAATGATGTCCATGGTGGCCATGGCCAGACCAGCACCGTTGACCATGCAGGCCACGCTGCCGTCGAGCTTGATGTAGTTCAAACCATACTTCGAGGCTTCGACTTCGAGTGCATCCTCTTCGTCCAAGTCGCGCAGTTCGCGAAGATTCGGATGACGGAAGAGCGCGTTGTCGTCGAAAGTCATCTTGGCGTCGAGTGCCACCAGTTTGCCTTCGCCGGTAAGCACGCAAGGATTAATCTCCAGCAAGGAGGCGTCGGTGTCGATGAAGGCGCGATAGAGCGCCTGAAAAAAAGGCGTCGCGTGCGTAGCGACTTCACCGGGAAGTCCCAGCCCAAAAGCGATTTTGCGCGCTTGATAAGGCTGCAATCCGACGACCGGGTGAATGGGCTCGCGCAGAATGGCTTCCGGACTGTCCTTAGCCACTTCCTCGATTTCCATGCCCCCCGCGGCGCTGGCCATGAAAACGGGAAGTCCGCGGGCGCGATCGACCAGCAACCCAAGATAAAGCTCGCGCTTTATGTCCAGCCCCTCCTCGATCAGCACGCGTTTGACGATGCGTCCCGCGGGCCCAGTTTGCGGAGTGACCAGAGTCATGCCCAAAATGTGCCCGGCGATGTCCTCGGCTTCATCTCCAGAGCGCGCCAGTTTTACGCCACCACCCTTGCCGCGGCCACCGGCGTGAATCTGCGCCTTCACCACAACGACGTTCGCCTTTAGGCGCTGTGCGGCCTCACGCGCTTCTTCCTTGGTATAAGCAACCTCACCGCGCGGCGTGGTCACGCCGTAGCGCGCTAGAATGGCCTTGGCCTGATACTCGTGAATCTTCATCACGTTTCCATCAGTGCTAGAATTTGTGCATCCGCAAAACAAAGAAGTTTACTCGGAAGGCGCAAGAGGAGCAAGGACACCGCAAAATGGCCGCAAGCACGACACTTTCGTTGATTCGGCATCTGGAAGCGGGTCAGCTACTCTCACGTGCCAACGCCGAAGCGGTGATGGAGGAATTGCTCTCCGGCCGCATGGAAACGGACGAGATTGTGCGCTTTTTGAGAGCGCTCAACGCGAGACCGGTCCTGGTCTCGGAGCTTGCGGGATTTGCGTCGGTGATGCGCCGTCATGCCGCCTGCGTGTTCGCCGATGGGGAGCCGCGCCCGGAACGCATGATCGATACCTGCGGGACCGGCGGCGACGGTTTCGATGCGTTCAACATTTCGACAGCGGCGGCAGTTGTGGCAGCGGCGGCCGGCGCGCGTGTGGCGAAGCACGGCAACCGCGCGGCTAGCTCGCGCAGCGGGTCGGCGGACGTACTGGAAGCTCTCGGCGTGCGGGTGGATCTGCCTTGCCTCCGCGTCGGGGTGGCCATTCAAGAAGTGGGGATCGGGTTTCTGTTTGCACCGGCCGCACACATGGCGGCCCGCCGTGCTGCTCCCGCGCGGAAGTTGATTGCTTCACGAACCGTTTTTAATTTGCTGGGGCCGCTGACCAACCCCGCGGGAGCGCACGCGCAGGTGCTCGGGGTATTTTCCGCCGAGGTGATCGATCTCATGGCCGCAACGCTCGCGGAACTGGGGATCACGCGCGCCTTCGTGGTCCACGGCGCAGGCGGACTCGATGAGATTTCGCTGGCCGGCGAAACACTGGTCGCGGAAGTGCGCGAAGGAGGCATCAAGCGTTACACCGTGGCGCCCGAGGATTTTGGCGTGCTGCGCGCCCCGCTGGAGGCCATCCGCGGCGGTTCGCCGGCGGAGAACGCTGCAATCTTGCAGGATATCTTTGGCGGGCAACTGGGGCCGCGCCGCGATATCGTGGTGATCAACGCGGCAGCGGCTCTAGTGGCGGCAAGCGTGGCGCGCAATTTCATGGAGGGCGCGCAGGCGGCGGCAAGTGCACTCTCCTCCGGCGCCGCGCAAGAAAAACTCGCCGATCTAAAGAAATTTACGAACGCGCCCGCCGGTTAAATTACGGTTTTTGGGCCGAATGGGTGCGATGCCGGCCCCGGTTTGTCCGGGTTCTCCAGTTCGTGCATCACCACCGGAATCGCAATCCCCGCCGCAGTCCCAATCACTATGAGGAGGAACTTGTAGTGCACCTTGTCGCCGGGGACTGGATTTCCCGAGCGCCGATTTCTCAGCGATCCGGCAATTATTATAATTGTTCAATAAACATAGATTATTACTGAGAGATATATGTCATCGAAAGCCCTGTCAAGGAATAAAGAAGGAAAAAGGAAGACAGCGAACCAGGAGCATGCCCGGGACTTGCTGCATACCACATCTCGGATTGCATGCATTTTGCCCAGCCTCGCCCCAGCGGTATATAGTGACAATGGGCTGCTTGCGCAGGAAATGCGCAGCGACCCGCTTCGCTTTCAAGAAAACCGCAAAGGCAACCGCCACGCATGGCCGCAGACGTCAGCAAGCATCTGGATCGCGCCAAGCGATCCCTGGAGAAGAATCGCGTCGAGGATGCGATTGCGGCTTATAAAGCCGTGCTCGACGAAGCGCCGCAGCACCAGGAAGCGACGCAAGCATTAGGGGACCTGTATGCGCGCGCGGATCAGCCGGATCGCGCCTCCGAATACTACGGCTTGCTGTTCGACATGCTGGTCGAGCCGCGCGACGAGAGCAAAGCCCTGGCGATTTATAACCGCTTCTTGCGCGGCGTCGCTCCCCCGCAGCCTCCCGAACGCATCGCGCGCTACGCCTTTCTGCAACAAAAGCAAAACCGCAACGACGAGGCCATGGAGCAATACGCCAAGGCCGCGGACTTGTTCGCGGAAGCAGGCCGCCAGGAAGATGCGCTGTTTTGCCTGGAGCGCACGGCGCACCTCGATCCTGAAAACCTGACCCGGCAGCTTCGTGTGGCGGAAACCGCCGAGCGGTTGGGCAAGAATGCCCTGGCGGCGAAAGCATTCCTTCGCGCAGGGCAATTGGCGACGGCCGCCAGCACGCCCGAGGAGGCGATGCGGCTGTTTGGACACGCCCACAAGCTGGCGCCACAGGAGCGCAGCGTAGCACTCCTGTACGCCGAGGCCACGTTGCGAGCTGGCGATGCCAAGCAGGCAGCTGCGCTGCTGGAGCCATTCGCGGCCGCGGACAGCGACGCAACTTTTTTGGATACCTTTGCCGATGCTCTGGTGCGCAGCGGCCAGCCGGACCGCGCGCGCGAAATTTTGGAGCGGCTCCTGAAGGAAAAGAACCAGGGCTTGCCGCGGCTGTTCGATCTGGTCGACGCCTACGGTCAAGCGAGTCAAGCCTCCAAGGCCGTGGAAATCCTGCAACTGATCAAGAACCGCATGTATGCGGACCGCAAGCAGAATGATTTTCTCGCGCAATTGGATGGCGTCGGCGGAAAGCACCCCAAGTCGCAAGCAATCCTGGAGTTCTGCGCTGCGTTTTACAACGAGGCCAACCGCGAAACGCAATACTTTGAGATTTTAATCAAACTTTTTGACGTGTATCTGAACGCTGGCAATGTTCAGAAAGCAAGCGAGACGCTGGAAAAGCTGCTCGACATCGATCCCTACGATCACCGCAACCAGGCGCGCCTGGAGAAATTGCAAGGGCGTGTCGACGATTCAATATTGAAACGCCTCGGTGCGCGCCTGAGCAAATCCGGAACCGCCGGGCCGCCGCGTTCGGTACAGACCCAATCCTCGACCGCGGACAGCGTGAGCACATCAGGATCGGTCGGTGGAGACGCGCGCCACATGCAGGCGCTCGAAGATCTCATCGTCCAGACGGAGATATTCCTACAGTATTCGCTGCAGAACAAAGCGCTGGAGCGCCTCCAAAAAATCGCCGCGACGTACCCCGGCGAAGAAGAACGCAATACGCGCTTGCAGAATTTGTATCAAACCGCGAATTGGTGGCCGGCGGGCTCGTCGCGCCCCAAGGCAGAACCAGCAGCGCCTGTCCGCCAAGTGGAGGCTGTGCCGGAATCTCCTGGCTCCGCCATCACGCAGAAAACCGGCGTGTACACCGCCGAAACGCTGCGCGACCTGGCAAAAATCTCCGAAATCAACCAGAAGATTTTTCGCCAGCAGACGCCCCGCGCCATGCTGAACACCGCCGTCAACGAAGTCGGCGCTTATTTGCATTGTTCGCGCGCTCTTGCTGTGTTTGGCGCGCCCGGACGCCCGCCGGAGATGGCCGCGGAATACTGCGCGGCAGGAATACGTGCCACTCCGGGCGCCCAAGTGGTTCTGCTGCTAGCGCAAATGGAAAAGGCGCAGCCCGATGAATTGGGCGGCTTGACGCTGAAAGCCGCCGACAGCTCGATTCTGAAAGAGATGGGTGTCAACTCCGCTCTCGGAGTCAGCCTAAGCGACAAAGAAACGCAAAGCCCGGCGGGGATGCTCATCGTCGCCCACGCCGAAGCTCACAAATGGAAGCCCAACGAAGCCTACTTCCTGCAAGCCATCGGTGACCAGATGCTGATGAGCGTCAGCCACACGCGGCTGCGCTCCCTGGTGCGGCGCATGGGCGTCTCCGACGAACGTACCGGATTGCTCAGCCGTAGTTCTTACCAGAGTTGCCTCCTGACCGAGGCGGACCGCTCGCGCACGCAGGGTACGCCGCTTTCGCTGGCCATTCTGCAAATCGACCGCGGCGCGGAAATTCTCCGGCAGCAGGGCGAATCGCCGGTGGAGCGTTTTCTGGAGCAACTCGCGCGCTCCCTGCAGCCTATCGTGCGCCAGAACGATGTCGCGGTAAAATATACCTCCTGGTCCCTGGCGTTCATTTTGCCGGACACCACTCTGGCCGGCGCGCAGAATCTGGCGGATAAGCTGCGCCGCGCGGCGTCTGGGTTGAGGCCGCCGTGGGATTCCACGCAAGTCACGCTCAGCGCGGGAATCGTCGAGGCCGTGACGAAATCGGATTACGAGAGCGAGGACATCGTTACAGACCTGATCAATCGCGCCGAAATAAGCGTCGAAGAGGCGCGCAAACGGGGCGGCGACACCGTCGTGGCCCTGGAAAGCCCCAAACTCTAGCCGCGAATAAGAGAGGAAAGTTATGTTTCCGACCGATGTGGTGATTGTTGCCGGAGCGCGCACGCCCATGGCGCGCTACACCGGCTCGTTTTCCGATGTCTCCGCGATTGATCTGGCCGCGCACGCCTCCAAGGAAGCAATTCGCCGCTCTAGCGCCGACCCTGCGGAGATTGATCACGCGATTTTCGGCAACGTCATGCAGACCAGCGCGGACGCTCTTTACGGTGCGCGCCACGTGGGACTGAAAGCCGGGCTCAAGACAGAAACTCCCGCGGTGACCGTGAATCGCCTCTGTGGCTCGGGCATCGAAGCGATCGCGCAGGCCGCGCAACGCCTGCTCCTCGGCGAAGCCAAAATGGTCCTCGCCGGCGGCATGGAGAACATGACACAAGCGCCTTTCGTAATTCGCGGTGCCCGCACCGGCCTCAAGCTGGGCGGCGGCGCGCTGGAAGACTCGCTCATGGCCGGCTTGACCGATTCCTACTGCGGTTTGCCCATGGCGCTAACCGCAGAAAAGCTGGCGGAGCAACAAGGAATCACCCGCAGGGAGGCGGACGCCTACGCCCTGCGCAGCCAACAAGCAGCGGACACCGCGTATAAGGCGTGCCGCATTCGAGAAGAGCTGGTGCCCGTTGAAGTGAAGCAAGGGAAAAAGACCCACTTGGTCAGCGAAGACGATCACCGCCGGCCGGAAACCACCATGGAAATCCTGGAAAAGTTGCCGCCCTCCTTCAAGAAGGACGGCATCGTCACCGCCGGAAACGCCAGCGGCATCGTCGACGGCGCCGCGGCGGTGGTCGTAACTCGCATGCAAACGGCAAAGGAACAAGGCCTGAAACCTGTCGGCCGAATCATTTCCTGGGCCGTCGCCGGTGTCGACCCCAGCGTCATGGGCATCGGGCCGGTGCCCTCCTCGCAAAAAGCGCTGAAACTCGCTGGCCTAACGCTTGATCAAATGGACCGCGTGGAGGTCAACGAGGCCTTCGCCGCGCAGTACCTCGCAGTAGAGAAAGTCTTGGGATTGAAGCGCGACAAAACCAACGTGAATGGCGGCGCCATCGCTCTGGGCCACCCGCTAGGTGCGTCGGGAACTCGCTTGGTCATCACGATTCTGAATGAGCTTCGCCGCAACAATTTGCGCTATGGCCTGGCAACCGCCTGCATTGGCGGCGGCCAAGGCATCGCTATGATCGTTGAGGCCCTTTACCACTAGACTGCAGCGTTTCTGCTACACTTTTCCCTGCTGACAAATGGTATTCCTGCGGGTGTTTGGGCGCTCTCCGGCGACTACCGCGGCATTTCCTACAGAGGAATAGAATGGCGATTCAAAAAGTTGGCGTCGTAGGGTGTGGCTTGATGGGCTCGGGTATCGCGCAAGTCTCCGCGCAAGCCGGTTTCCCCACCGTCGTGCGCGAGGTCAGCCCAGAAATTGTGGACAAAGGACTCAGAAGCATCGACAAGAATCTCGCTCGCCTGGTAGAGAAAGCCATCATCAACGAAGCGCAAAAAAATGAAATTCGCGGCCGGCTGAAAGGCACAACCGCGCTGGAAGACCTGAAGGGCTGCGACGTAATCGTCGAGGCCATCATCGAGCAGCTTCCCGCCAAGCGCGAGCTTTTCGGAGCGCTCGACGCCCTCTGCCCTGCTTCCACGATCTTTGCCAGCAACACCTCTTCCTTGACCATCACCGAAATCGCCACAGCCACCAAGCGGCCGCAGCGCTTCGTCGGACTGCATTTTTTTAATCCCGTGCCAGTCATGAAGCTCGTCGAAGTCGTAAGAACCATCGCCACCGATCCGGCTGTGTATGAAGAGATGGTGGCGTTTGGCACGAAGCTCGGGAAAACGCCGGTGCGCGCCCACGACAGCACCGGATTCATCGTCAATCGCCTTCTCGTACCCTACCTCCTCGACGCCATTCGCGCGCTCGAAGAAGGCGTCGGCTCCATCGAAGACATCGACAACTCCATGAAACTCGGCTGCGGCCACCCCATGGGACCGCTAACATTGCTCGACTTCGTCGGCCTCGACACTACCTACTACATCGCGAATATCATGTTCGACGAATTCCGCGAGCGCCGCTTTGCCTCGCCGCCGCTGCTCAAGCGCATGGTGCTCGCGGGCTGGAATGGCCGCAAAGCCGGGCGCGGCTTCTACGACTATTCCGACCCGCAAAAGCCAAAAGCAATGAAATTTTGAGATTACGACGAGAACATGGCCTACGAAAACATTCTGTTTGAAAAGAAAGACAGCATCGCCTACATCACCTTCAATCGCCCGAAGGTGCTGAACGCGCTGAATCGCAAGACGGTGGAAGAGTTGCGCGACGCGCTGCTCGAAGTGCGCGACGACTCCTCCGTCCGCGTGCTGATTCTCACCGGCGCGGGAGAAAAATCGTTCGTCGCTGGTGCTGACATCGGCGAACTGGCGCAGCGCACTCCAGTCGACGGCAAGGATTTTTCGCTCTTCGGCCAAAGCGTCTTCCATCTCCTCGAAACTCTCGGAAAGCCCTCCATCTGCGCCATCAACGGTTTCGCGCTCGGCGGCGGTTGCGAGCTGGCCCTTTCCTGCACTATCCGGCTCGCCAGCAAAACCGCCAAGCTCGGCCAGCCGGAAGTGAAACTCGGCATCATTCCCGGCTACGGCGGCTCGCAACGCCTCGCGCGCCTCTGCGGCAAGGGCGTCGCCCACGAGCTCTGCCTCACCGGCGAAATGATTACCGCCGAAGAAGCGCAGCGCATCGGCCTGGTCAATCACATCTACGAGCCGGCAGAGCTTCTACCCGCAGCCGAAGCCATGGCGAAAAAGATCATCGCCAACGCGCCGCTCGCTGTGAAGTACACCATGGAAGCCATCGAGCGCGGCGTCGAGATGCCTCAGGAAGAAGGCCTGTTCCTGGAGGCCACATTGTTTGGCCTTTCTTGCGCGACCGAAGACATGCGCGAAGGCACAAAGGCTTTCCTCGAGAAGAGGAAAGCGGACTTCACAGGCAAGTAGCGAAAATTCGGCAATGGTCAAAAAACTCCAGCCCGGCTCGATCAACGGCGAACTGACCGCGTCCGGTTTGCGCTTTGGCGTCGTTGTTAGCCGCTTCAACAGCTTTATAACCGAGCGCCTGTTGAGCGCAGCCCTCGATGCCCTCGAACGCGCCGACGCAGCGAGCGAAAACGTTGATGTGGTTCACGTCCCTGGCGCTTTTGAGCTGCCCCTCGCTGCGAAAAAACTCGCCGCCACCGGCCGTTACGATGCCCTCATCGCCATTGGCTGCATCCTGCGCGGAGAAACCGCGCATTACGATTACGTTTGCTCGGAAACTTCGCGCGGCTTGCAGCTCGCGCAAATGGATACCGGCCTTCCCATCATCTTCTGCGTCCTGACCTGCGATACCCTCGAGCAAGCCATCGACCGCGCCGGCCTCAAGGGCGGCAACAAAGGTTTTGAAGCAGGTTTGGCGGCCATCGAAATGGCGCATCTCTCGCGAAAGCTCACCGGCGGAAAACCTTCCACAGTCGCACCGAAAAGCCCCTCATCCCGAAAGTCGCGGCGCAGGTAACATGTCCCTCCGCAGCAAATCCCGCGAGTTTGCCATGCAGATGCTCTTCCAGTGGGACATGAGCCAGCAAGACCCCATCAAGCTGGAAGCGAAATTCTGGCGTGGCGCCAAAGCCGCCGACACGACGCGTGAATTCGCTAATCGCTTGTTCGAGGGCGCTGCAAAAGAAGTGACCGCGCTGGACGAAATCATCGTCAAGCACGCGGAGAACTGGCGCTTTGACCGCCTCGCCGCCATCGATCGCGCCATCCTGCGCCTCGCCATGCACGAACTGCGCTCCTCTGACACTCCGCCCAAGGTCGTCCTCAACGAAGCAGTAGATCTCGCCAAAAAGTTCTCCGGAGAAGATTCGGGCGCGTTCGTAAACGGCATCCTCGATGCTTTCCGCAAGTCCTTGATCCAGCAGTAGTTTAGCGTGACCTAACCACCAGACAACATCTGCAGAAACTTTCCCGCCCCACCTGTGTTTTTCCGGAAGAATCCGAAACAGGTCTCGGAGAGTTCTCATAAGGAGAGAGATGATGAACGCTGAATCATTACTGAGGCGAAGTGCGCTCGTGCTCGGCGTTGCCGGATTGCTTGCTGGCGGCGCCTATGCGCAGAGCCCGGATCCGATCCCGCGGCGGCAGGACATCCACAGCGACAAAAAAGATATTCGCCAGGACAAGACTGACCTGGCGAAGGATCGCGCCGACCGTAACGCCGATCAGCACGATGTAAATCAGGATCGCCGTGATTTGAACAAGGACCGCGTTGACCGCAACAAGGATCAGCGCGACATCAACAAAGACAAGAGCAACCTGACCGCCGACCGCAAGGATCGCAACCAGGACCAGCGTGACATCAACAAGGACAAACGCGACCTGCACAAGGACCACAAAGACCTGCGCCACGACCGCAAGGGCAAATAACGCAGCACATTAGAGCAATGCCGTTTCAGCGCGGGAGCTGCGCGCGTCACGCAGCAGTGGCGAGCCGCCCCCGCGCTTACATTTTTGGTTCGAGGCGAAGCGCCGCCGGCAAAAGGAACTACCATCATTTCTGAACATTCAGTGTCAGGCTGATCCGAAAAACATGCCCGTTCAAGGGATCGGCAGCCGTCAACACTTCCAAACTCTGGCCGTCTTTTACCAAAACCAATGACTGCGCACGTATCGTGGGAATATACGGCTGCCCCGTTTCTATGGTTTTTATGGTGCCTTTTTCGTCGCCCCGGCCTTGAAAGTAGAG
>CATPAM010000406.1 GCA_955651735.1 Candidatus Acidiferrales bacterium
AAGCCACCGTGTCAGTGCCTTGAATGTGCGAGATGTCGAAGCTTTCGATGCGCCGCGGCGATTCCAGCAAATTCAGGGCGTTTTGCACCGCTTCACCGATGGCCTTGGAGCTGGGCTTCAGCACGCGGAAGCGCTGCTCGAAAGAGTGCTTCGCATTGTTTTCCACCAGGTCCAGAAAGGCGCGCTTGCTGCCGCGCTGCGGCGTAAAGATTTCGACTTTACGCCCGGCGCGTTCCGTCAGAGCCTCCTCCAACAGCGCGCGATCCTCGAAATCAATCGGCACGTGAATCGCTTTGGGTAGATATTCCGCTTCCAAATAAAATTGCTTGAGCAGCGACGGCACGAATTCATGCGGATCGAATTCTTCCAGGTCTTCCCAGTAAAATTCACGGCGGTCCACCGCGCGGCCGCCGCGCAGGTGAAACAGGTTGGCGGAGACGAGCGGCGGCTCGGCATAGTATGCCAATACATCGGTATCGTCGCCTTGCGCGGAGGCGATGCGCTGGCGCTCCTCGATGTCCTCCAGCGTGCGCAGCAAATCGCGATAGGCAGCGGCCTGCTCGAAAAGCTCCCGCTCCGCTGCAGCAGCCATGCGTTCTTCAAGGCTCTTCATCAAATCGTGACGGCGACCCTCGAGGAAAAGCCGCGCATCACGCGCCGCTTCCGCGTAGCGCTCATCGGTGGTAAGTCCGGTGACGCACGGCCCCTGGCAGCGCTTGATGTAATACTGCAAGCAAGGGCGCGGATGATCGCGCGTCAAATCCACGGTACAGCTCGGAACCATGAATCGCTTGTGAATAAAGTGCAGAATGCGGCGCGCCAGGCTCGCCGGGAAATAAGGCCCGAAGTACAACGAACCGTCTTTCTTGATGCGGCGAGTGAAGTACACGCGCGGATATTTTTCTGCCGCGGTTAACTTTATATAGGGATAGGTCTTGTCGTCGCGCAACAGAACATTGAATTTCGGGTGATAGCGCTTGATGAGGTTGTTTTCGAGCGCCAGCGCCTCGCGCTCGTTGTCGACCACGATGGTTTCCAGGTCGGCGATCTCGCGAACCAGTGACCCTGTCTTGGCATCCATCCACCGCGACTCAAGAAAATACGAACGCACCCGGCTGCGCAGTGAGCCCGCCTTCCCAACATACAACACGGCGCCCGCAGCATCTTTGAACAAGTACACGCCAGCACTTTCGGGCAGCGCAGCAGCTTTTTCGCGAGGTTCCATAAAGCAGTCGTCGGACGTTAGAGGCCAGAGTTCCGATTTCGGTGCAACCTCCATCATACTAGAGCGAATCCGATAGCGGAGAGACGCAGGAGTCGAGGAAGAGATGCGAGGGAGACCGCTAGTTCATTGGATGCTGGCCGGCGCAGGAATCATCCTGCTTTCTTCGGGGCCGCCGCTCCGTGCTCAGGACCCCGCTCCAGAATCGTCATCGAAGCCCGCCGATACGCCGACCCCGAAGAAGCCGGATAAGAAGCAGAAATCTGATACTGCGACGCAGAATGCTGCCGACCAACCTTCGTGGGATCCGCTGCGCGCGGAAAAAGACCTGGAAGTCGGCCAGTATTACATGAGGAAGGGCGATGTGGACGCGGCGATCGACCGCTTTCAAGATGCCACCACTGCGAAGCCGGGCTACGCAGTTCCCTTCCGCTTCCTAGGCGAGGCACAAGAAAAGAAGGGCTTGAAGAAGCAGGCCATCGCATCGTATTCGCGGTATCTCGATCTTTATCCTCACGCCGAGGATGGTGACAAAATCCGCAAGAAAATCGACAAGTTGCGCAACGAAGTCGAGCGAAAGAAGAAGTAACGGGCCGTCTCTGCGATACTCTGCGCTCTCGGCGTCTCTGCGTTATCTCTTTCTTTCCCTTCAGCGCGCCAATCGATCGAGCACCCGGCGCGCGCGCTCGAATTCCGCAAAGCGCTTCTCTTCCTGGCGGAACTCTCGCGAATGCGAGACCAGGCTGCAGCCCGAGCGCCGTGTCGGATGCTTCACATGCAGCATCTCGTGAAACAGGACATATTCCACCGCCAATTGCGGCACGCCTGGGCGGTCCATGCGGCGGTTCAGCAAAATGTGATTTGGCCCCGGATCGTAGCAGCCGAACTGCCGCCGCCAGCTTTGATTGCTCCATCCGATGTGCGGGCGTTGTAGCTTGCCGTCAAAATATGCGGCGTTCAGGTCTTCGAAGAGTTTTTCCAGATCGAAATGGCGCCCCTGCGGACCCGCCGCGCCCGGACGGACGCGCCGCCGGCGCATGTGGTTGATGCGCTCGCGCGTGCGACCTGAACGCGCATATTCTAGGTAAGGCCGCGTCAATGATGCCGAAGCTCTGCGCCGGAACACGCGCGACAGCAGCAGCGCAGCCGCTCCTTCCAGCACGCCAAGGGGCGCGCGCCGCAACAGGTCCGAAAGCCGCACCCACACCGCCTCTTCGCGGCGGCGAATGGTCAACACCAAGCTGCTGTAGGGATAAAACTCAACACGAAAACGCGGCGGCCGCCCCTCGCACCCCAGGCGCGTGTAGACCCGTTGAAACAACGCGGCGCCTCCAGGAACAATGGCGCTGCGACCAGTCATTCGCTTGGCCACTCTATTCTTCAATCCTCGCGCGTTCTCCTGACCTTCTGCGTTGCGTTCCAATGCGGTGCTAATTCTTCCTCCTTACCGGAGGCGGCGCAACGGCCTTTTTGGCCTTTTCCGCGTCGTTCATGGCATCGCGCGTGCCCTCGATGGCGTCGTCGAGGTTGTCTTTATAAATGTCGATTTCAGTTCCGTCTGCCGAAAGTTTCTCCAGAATCTGCAGAAATTCCTTTGTGCGGCTGGCCATTAAGTCGATCGCCGGCCGGATATTCTCTTGCTTTTGAATTCCGAGTTGAACCAGGTCCGCGGCATCATCCACACAGCCGACGTAGGCGTTCATCAGCGCGTTCAGCATCTCGGGATGTTTGTTTGACGACGGATGCTGTAATTCGTACTGAAACTTCCTCAGCCGGTCATCAGCAAAGGTAAGAAACAGCTTGATGCGGTCGTTTGTGGTCTCCGCGTCACGGATTTTGTCCGCCTCCAGCGCTGACAAATAATCCTTTTGCTGCGCTCTCGATGGAACGGCAAAGAAACTCGCGGCAATCGCGAACAGGCACAGCAATAAAGATGGACGATTCTTCACGGCGATACCCCTTGCCGGGCTGCTGAGTTCTTCGCAGCGGGCTTCTTCTCAGTTGGGTGGCGGGGAAACAACAAGTCCAGCAGTTCGTCGTCAATGCCGGCGAGATCGCGTCGCACGATCTCCAACGGCGGGCGAAACTCATCCGGCGCGACTACCAGCACCTCGTCTACTTCCCGGAGCGCCTTGTGCACGTGGATCTGCAACTGCTTGAATCCGCCGGCGTGGTGCTCTGCATCGCGATGGTCCTTCTTTAGCGCATCGACCGCCGCCCGCGCATTGTCGCGGTATTTCTCCATTACGAAACCGATCGTTTTGTAGTCATTGGTTTGCGCCGCGCGGCGGGTCAGCTCCAGTTGCGCGTCGCCCAATTTCTCCAGCAGCCTGGCCTTGTGCACCGAATTCGTCTCGTGGTCGAAGCGCGCCTGCAGCGCATTCACATCCTCGGTAGCAGCATGCGCGGTTCCCGCGGGAACCATCGCACCCAAAATCATCAGCAGGCTCGCCCCCCAGCGGCTCATGCTTATCGTTTCTCCTCCAGCAAATGCTTCAGGACCTTGCTTCGCTGCTGCGCTTGCCAGACCTGGTCTGAAGTCTTTCCCTGCTCCAGCGCCAAAAACTTTTCGTACGACTCCAGCGCCGGTTTGAACTGGTGCAGCTTATCGTAGCAGAGCGCGCGGATAAACCACGCGCCCGATGCAGGCGGTTCCGCTTTTGCAATCAGGTCCAGAGTCGCCAGCGTCGCCGGACAATTCCCGGAAAGGTAGTAGGTCGAGCTAAGGTCTTTCCAGTACACCAGATTGGTGCGGTCGATTTGCAGCGCCGCCTTTAGCTGTTTTTCCGCCGATGCAAAATCACGCTTCTGCAGGTAGACGCGGCCCAGCCCGCCGATTAGCTGGGCGTCGCGCGGCGCCAACGCAATGGCCTGCTGTAGCGTTACGGCAGCATCGGCGAATTTCTTCTGCGCAATCTGAATGTCCGCGCGTAGGCGCAGCGAGTCCAGCGAAGCGGACTTCCCGGCGTCGGCGCGGTCGAGTTCGGCAAGAGCCGCGTCATACTCCTGATTGTTTACCAGCAAATGGATCAGGAGGGCTCGCGCGTCGGCATCGCCAGGCATAACGGCCAGATATTTGCGATACGCGTCCGCCGCTTCGGGCTTGTTCTGCGCCTCCAGGCTCCGCGCCAGCCCCTGCAGGGCTTCGGGCGCATCTGGACGAATTTCCAGCGCGTGGCGAAATCTCGTCTCCGCTTCCGCGGGCTTGCCCCTGCGCAGGTCAAGCTCACCGAGGTAATGGTTGGCCGCGGAGTCGTTGGGATCGAGGTGCAAAACACCTTCGAACGATCGCGCTGCCCCTTCCTGATCGCCGGAGCGCTCCTGCGCAACAGCCAAGAGCGAGCGCGGCCGGCTCTGCGCGGGAAGCAGCTCCACCACTTTGCTCAGAGGAGCAACCGCGGCGGCATACTCCTGCTTGTCCAAGAGAAGAATGCCGAGATTCAGGTAGGCCTCGGGCATTTTTGAATCCAGTGCGATCGCACGCTCATATTCGGCACGCGCTTCGTCTCCGCGCTTCAGCGCAGTGTATGCGTAGCCCAGTTGGAAATGGGCGAAAGCAACTTCCGGCTTTTCGGTAATGAATTTCTGCAGCGGCGCTACCGCGGCGTCGAAGTTATTGGCATCGATATTTCGCTGCGCTTCGTCGAGGAGATCGTTGAGCGGATTCGCTACCTTTTGTTGCCGGGGCTGCGTTTGCTGTTTCGCAGCGGAAGCAGATTGCGCCGGCAGCGCGGGTTGGCCGCAGAAACAGGCCAGGGCGAACGCGACGCCCATGAAAAAAGGCGCAACTCGCCGCAGCACTGCTCCGGCCAGCGATTCAAAATGCTTCATGGTTCGATGCCAGGGACGCCGGCTCCATTTGCCATTGTATCCGGATGGGCTGCTGAGTTGGATGCACCGTTCCGGGCACGTTTTGCCTGGCCGTTTGCGCCGAGCACGCGAGATAGGAATCGTCCGGTGTGCGACTGCTGATTGCGCGCCACCTGCTCGGGCGTGCCCGTGGCGATCACTTTACCACCCATGTCGCCGCCCTCCGGCCCCATGTCGATCAGCCAGTCCGCGGATTTAATCACGTCGAGATTGTGCTCGATGACCAGCAGCGACGCTCCCGATTCGAGGAGCTTGCGAAACGCAGTCAGCAGCTTCGCGATGTCGTCGAAGTGCAGACCGGTCGTAGGCTCGTCCAGGATGTACAAAATGCCCCGGCTCTCCGTCCGTGTCAGATGCGATGCGAGCTTCAGTCGCTGGGCCTCGCCGCCGGAAAGCGTAGTGGCCGATTGCCCCAAGCGCAAATACCCGAGACCGATTTCATTCAGCACCCTCAACTTCGAGACGATCTTGGGGACGTTGCCGAAAAAGGCCAGCGCTTCACGCACGGTGAGTCCCAGCACCTCGTGAATGTTCTTGCCGTGATAGCGCACATCCAACACGCTGCTCTTGAACCGCGTGCCGCGACACTCTTCGCAAATCAGCTCTACATCCGCGAGAAACTGCATCTCCACGGTCACCGTTCCGTCGCCCTGGCACGTTTCGCAGCGCCCCCCAGGAACGTTGAACGAGAAATGCCCCGCCGTGTAGCCGCGGCGCCTGGCGTCCGGAGTGCCGGCAAATACCTCGCGAATGGCATCGAACGCCTTTAAGTACGTCGCCGGATTAGAGCGCGGCGTGCGGCCAATCGGCGACTGATCGACGATGACCACCTCGGCGATTTGGCTATCGCCCTCCAGCCGGTCGCAGAATTCCTTCACGCTGCCGCCGTTGCGCTTGGCGCCCAACGCGCGGTACAACACGTCGTGAACCAGCGTGGATTTTCCCGAACCGCTTACGCCCGTCACCACTGTCAGAGTTCCCAGCGGAAGCATCAGGTCAACGTTCTGCAAATTGTGCAGCGTCGCCCCAAAGAGCCGGAGAAATTTGCCGCTCGGCCGGTGCCGGTTGTTCGGCACAGGAATGCGCAGTTCGCCGTTGAGATAGCGACCGGTGAGCGACTTAGGCTCGGCCAGCAT